>CAYPHN010000381.1:0-1505 GCA_964410265.1 uncultured Flavobacteriaceae bacterium
TTTTTTTAACGTGGTTAAAGGTAAAAAGAACAAGTCAAAAAACCGAAAAGCTATTAGGTTTGAGTATAACATATAAAACACTAAAAAAGGATGCATAATTTTAAAGAGCTAAATATTTGGAAGGATTCAAAAGAATTTAGTATTGAAATATATAAACTAACAAGGTCATTTCCAAAAACTGAAATTTATGGATTAGCTTCTCAAATTAATCGATCAGCTGTATCCATTCCATCAAATATTGCAGAAGGCGCGGGAAGAAATAGTTCAAAAGATTTTGCTAGATTTATTCATATAGCTTTAGGTTCGTCTTTTGAACTAGAAACACAATTAATAATTGCACATGAAGTAGATTATATAGAAAAAATAACTTTTGATGAAATGATTAATAAATTAGACTTGATTCAAAAGAAATTAGTCAATTTTAATAAATATTTAAACAAATAAAGTACCTGATACTATCTACCAGATACCAAAATACGAAATACCAATAATGAAAAACGACTTATTCTTAAAAGCCCTAAAAGGGGAAACTGTTAACCGACCTCCAGTATGGATGATGCGTCAGGCAGGAAGGTATTTGCCTGAGTTTATTGCCATACGTGAAAAATATGATTTTTTTACACGATGTAGAACACCGGAATTGGCTGCAGAAATCACGGTACAACCAATCCGAAGATATGGTATGGATGCCGCTATTTTATTTTCAGATATTTTGGTAATTCCACAGGCTATGAACATTCCATTTGAAATGAAAGAAGGCTTGGGGCCATACTTACCAAACCCAATTCGTTCTCAAAAAGATGTCGATGCTACTATCGTACCTTATATTGATGAAACGCTAGGATATGTAATGGATGCCATAAAACTGACCAAAGAAATGCTGAATGATGAAATTCCACTCATCGGTTTTGCTGGTTCACCATGGACCATTCTGTGCTATTGTATACAAGGACAAGGGTCTAAAACTTTTGATAAGGCAAAAGAATTTTGTTTTACCCAACCCATTGCGGCACATACTTTATTACAAAAAATAACCGATACAACCATTGCTTATTTAAAAGAAAAAGTAAAAGCTGGTGTTGATGTGGTTCAAATATTCGACTCATGGGGCGGTATGTTATCGCCAAAAGATTATCAAGAATTTTCATGGAAATATATCCAACAAATCATAGAGGCATTAAAAGATGACGCTCCTGTGATTTCTTTTGCAAAAGGAGCATGGTATGCTTTAGAAGAAGCTTCAAACTCAAATGCTTCTGCATTAGGTGTTGATTGGACTATAACTCCGCAAGCAGCGAGAAAACTAACTGGAAATAAAGTCACTTTACAAGGTAACCTCGACCCTACTCGATTGTTATCTCCTCCTAAAGAAATTAAAAGATTGGTAACACAAATGATTAACGATTTTGGAAAAGATAAATATATTGTAAATTTAGGTCATGGTATTTTACCAAATATACCTTTAGATCATGCAAAAGCATTTATTGATGCGGTGAAGGAGTATG
>CAYPHN010000381.1:1515-3070 GCA_964410265.1 uncultured Flavobacteriaceae bacterium
AAAGTTTTAAGCTTTAAGTTCACAGTTTTAAGCTTTACGTATAAAACTGTTGACTAACAAATTGTAAGCTATAGGTTATGGTGAATTATAAAAATTATAAAGTTTGGCAAAAGTCTCATAATCTTGTTTTTGAGATTTACAAAATTTTAAAAGTTTTTCCTAAAGAAGAACAATTTAATTTAGTGTCACAAATTCGAAGAGCCACTTTATCAATACCTACTAATATAGCTGAAGGTTGCGGAAGAGAGACTCAAAAAGAATTGATTCGATTTTTATATATTTCTTCTGGTTCTGCTCATGAATTAGATTATTTAATACTAGTATCATCTCAACTAAAAATAATTCCAAAAGAAAATACTAAATTACTATTAGATGAAATTGATCAAATTAAAAAAATGTTAGCTGCTTTAATATCTAAAATAAAGTCAAGTATTTAACTTAAAACTTAGCACTTAGAGCTTACAACTTAAAGTTTAATAAATGAAAAACTTAATTCAAAAATATAATATTCCCGGTCCGAGATACACAAGTTATCCAACGGTACCCTTTTGGGACAAAGAAGGTATTGCCTTAGAAGATTGGAAAAAATCAACTATAAAGTCCTTTAATCAAAGCAATGATACTGAAGGTATTAGCCTGTATATTCATTTGCCTTTTTGTGAAAGCCTTTGTACTTTTTGCGCCTGCCACAAACGTATTACCAAACGTCACAGTGTTGAAGAACCCTATCTTACAACCGTTTTAAAAGAATGGAATTTATATTGTGATTTATTGGGTAGCAGACCGAAAATAAGAGAAATTCATTTGGGAGGTGGAACACCTACATTTTTTTCATCTGAAAATTTAACCGCTTTATTCGAAGGTATTTTTAAACGAGCAGATAAGTTTAAAGATTTTGAATTTAGTTATGAGGGTCACCCTAATCACACCACCGAAGAACAATTACAAACGCTATATGATTTAGGTTCTCGAAGAAATAGTTTTGGTATTCAAGATTATGATCCTGTTGTTCAAAAAGCAATTCATCGTATTCAAAGTTTTGAACAAGTAAAAAAAGTGAATGACTTGTCAAGAAAAATTGGATATGAATCTATTAGTCATGATTTAATATTCGGACTCCCTTTTCAGACAGAGGATAGTATACGGAACACTATTAAAAATACCATTGCACTTAAACCTGACAGAATAGCTTATTATAGTTATGCCCATGTGCCTTGGATTAAAGGAGTTGGACAAAGAGGTTTTGATGATAAGGATTTGCCTAAAGAAAATGAAAAGCGACATTTATATGAGTTAGGTAAACAATTATTTTATGATGCAGGTTATATTCAAATTGGTATGGATCACTTTGCACTACCTACAGATTCTTTATACAAAGCTCTAAAAAACAAAAAATTACATCGTAATTTTATGGGTTATACCGCAGGTAAAACCCAATTAATGATTGGTTTGGGTATGTCATCAATAAGTGATTCTTGGTATGCCTTTGCGCAAAATGAAAAAACCATTGAGGCCTATACGGAAAAAGTTAATCAAGGTGCTTTACCTATCTTTA
>CAYPHN010000382.1:0-3061 GCA_964410265.1 uncultured Flavobacteriaceae bacterium
CAGCTATTGTATTATGGGGCTAGAGCAGCTTAAAAACTTAACGGACTATTGTTTTTTAATAGTGCTATTTTATTTGGTTAGCTCTTTCAAAACATTAAATTTGTGATGTATTATTAATTATATATTCTTGAACAAAAGTATTTTATATTATTTTTGCATATTACTGTACTTCACAGCTACTAATCATGGCTTTAGTCAAAATTACAAGACACTTTCTGAAGATAAAAAAAATGATATCAGGTTGAGTTCTCATGTCCTTATTGATCTTGATAAGCATAGTTTAAAAGATTTAAAACCAATTTTGATTAAAAATGATTATGTAGCGATTTATATTTCTGAAAATAATCAAGTCAATGTAAATTTTATTAAGGAATATAAAAAATACAACAAAAACCTCATTATTATATCTAATAATGACATTCCATCAAAATATACTGAAAGAATCAATATAATAAAGATAAAACCTCATGATATAAAAAGGATTAGTCTTGAGCAAGCTATATTAAACGACACTATATTAAACACCTATAGAGGAATTGAAGAATTGAGAACTCTAAAAATTACAAAGTCAGCCTTAACCAATGATAGTCTTTTTATAAAACTTTGGAAACACTCAGGTAAACTTCCAAATTTCATTGAATCTGACAATCTTACTTTTGAAGAAATAAGTGAAATAGTTTCAAAATTAAATAATAAAACAAAAGTATTTGGGATTGTAAAGACTGAATATGACTTATTGCAAGATGTAACCTTCGAAAATTTTGATAACCGCATTGTAGATGGTTATTTTAGCTTTCCTGTTGATTCTTTAGAAAGAATGCCAATATTTATACCTCATAAGGCGGGATTTTATTTTTCTCCTGACATTATTTTTACAAGTCCTGAAAATCAGGATAATTCTAAGAAATTTGTTGGTTATCCCTTAGATTCAGAATTTGATTTAGCTTACCATTTTGTTTTTAATAAGATCATAAAAAATACAGTAAGTCAAAGTAAAGATAAATTTATTTCTAATAATGTCACCATTGTAGATGATACTGTACAAGGTAAAGTTGGGTATTTTCATGACCGCTCTTTTATTGATATTGGTTTGGAAAGCAGGGAAGCATTAAAATCTAGTTTTAGCATAACGGCATGGATCAAACCAACTGCTTTACATAAAAATAATAGTATAATAGGTAAGGGAAAATATTTTGTAGTAAAAATTCACAACGGATACCTTACTTTTACCATGGCAGGAATAAAAGATTATATTTCTACAAATTCAGTAATTCCATTAAATACATGGACTCATATTTCCTTAGTACACTCGAAAATCAACAACGAGCTTGTATTTTATATTAATGGTGAAGAAACGGATAAGGTGGAGCTTATAGAAGAATACTTTAATTCTGATAAAAATTTAATAATTGGAAGTAATTTATGGGAGGAGTTTTTTATTGGCTATCTTAACGAAGTTAAGATATGGGAACGGGAACTTAATAAAAGTGAAATCCAATCGCAGTATTTAAGCCCCTTTAAAGCGGAACCCGAGTTAAGCAATCTTTTTTTATACGGTGCTCTGATTTTTTTGCTTATAGTTTTTTCGTTTTTTATATTAAAATCTAAGTTATTTAAAAAGCATGATTCTAAACCTAAAGGTATAACAAAACGAAAGGTAGTTATCAAAAATAAAAGTGATTTTTTGGAACAAATACTTTGCTTCGGTGGTTTGAAAATTATTAATCATAAAGAACATGATGTTGCCGAAAAACTGTCTCCTAAGCTTAAAAAATTATTTATTATTATTTATCTGCAAAGTCAGAAAAACGACCAAGGTATAAGTACCAAAAGATTAACTGAACTACTTTGGCCTGGAATGAGTGTTAAAGCTGCAAAGAATACAAGAGGAACAAGTATTCAAAACTTAAGAGCGGTATTATCAGACTGCTTAGAAGTTGATCTTGTTTTTCAAGATAAATTCTGGTTCATAAATATCAGTAATCAATGCTACAATGAATATGAGGAGGCATCGATGCTTTTAAATAATCTTTCTTCTGTGAATTTAAATTTATCTGATTTAGAAAAGGATTTACCTTATTTACTTAAATTATTGAAAAATGGAAGAATTTTAAGTAATACCAGTGAAGCATGGTTAGATCCATTTATTGAAAAATTCAGCAATCAAGTTGTAGAACTTTGTTTTGGATTAACACGGTCATTATCATATATAAAACATGGTAAATTACTATATGAAATTACAGAGATAATTTCACTATATGATGACCTTAATGAAAAAGCACTTCAAATAAAATTACAAATTTTAATTCAGCAAGGTAAATTAAGCTTAGCGCATAATGTTTATGATAATTTTACAAAATTATACTTAAAAATTTATAAAGAATTATATGCCATAAGTTTTGAGAGTATAATTTCACCAAATACCAGCGAAAAATAAAACACCTTGTTTATTTTCTTTTCAACCTATAAAAAGTAATATTTTTTAATATATATTTTTATTACCCCAATTAGTACCCCTTATTTTACACTTTGAGTCTTTAATTTGCATTAAATAATAATTTACATATATGAAAAAACAAATATTCAATCGTAGAGGTTTTATAAAAAAAGGTCTTGTAATCGCTGGTGGAATTAGTATTATCCCAAGACATGTAATGGGAGGTTCAAACTTCTTGGCTCCAAGTGATCAACTTACTAAAGCGGTTATTGGAGTAGGTGGAATGGGACAGGCTCACTTGTCTTATGAAGGTACTAAGTTACTAGCAATTTGTGATGCTGATGGAAATCACTTATCCAATACCTTAAAAAATGTTGGGAGTGATGTTAAAGGTTATAGAGATTTTAGAGAAGTTCTTGCAAGACCAGATATTGATATAATACATATTGCAACGCCGCCGCAATGGCACGGTTTGATGTCAGTTATGGCAGCTGAAGCTGGTAAAGACGTATGGTGTGAAAAACCAATGACCAGAACAATAGGTGAAGGTAAACGTGTTGTTGAAGCTATGAAGGTTCATGGTAAAATGTTTAGATTAAATACTTGGTTTAGATTTAAGAACGA
>CAYPHN010000383.1:0-3058 GCA_964410265.1 uncultured Flavobacteriaceae bacterium
AAAATTTTGATGCGAATGAATTTTTAGAACCCATCTTAAGTTTTAATATTATTATTTTTATTAGATTTACTTTCAATTATCCAAATACCAACTAAATGGAAGAAAATATTGATGATAAAAAACAGGCAAAACAGATAAAGGAGGAGCTTGAACAAAAACAAAAAATTGAAGGGCATAAGGAGGAAGTTCAAAAAGATTTTAAAGGCTTTTTTCAAAGTTTAAAAGAATTTCTAGGAGAACTTTTAAATATTAAAGTAAGCACAGATAAGGATGCTACTGCCCAAACCATTAAGGATGGTATTTCAATGAAGGGGCATACTGCATGGATTTTGGTGTTTTCCATATTAATTGCTTCTATAGGGTTGAATGTTAGTTCGACAGCTGTTGTAATTGGAGCCATGCTTATTTCACCTTTAATGGGACCAATTTTAGGAGTTGGGTTTTCCATTGGTATTAATGATATAGATACTTTGCGTTCTTCAATGGTTAACTTAGGAGTTATGGTAGCTTTGAGCTTGTTAACTTCATTTCTATTTTTTAGTATTCCTATTTTTCAAGAGGCAACACCCGAGATAATTGCAAGAACAAAACCCGATGTGAGAGATGTTTTAATTGCTGTTTTTGGGGGTTTGGCATTGATTATTGCCATTAGTAGACCAAGATCTCAGTTCAATACAGTAGCTGGTGTGGCAATTGCTACTGCTTTAATGCCTCCCTTATGTACTGCAGGGTTTGGCTTAGCTACCGGACAATTTAATTATTTTGGTGGTGCCATATTTTTATTTACTATCAATTCCATTTTTATTGCTTTAGCTGCCTTTGCCATTACCAAGTATTTACAGTTTCCTATGGTAAAATATATCAATCAGGCCAAACGCAAACGTATTTCTCAATTTGCTTCCTTAATAGCATTGATTATTTTTTCATTTAGTATCTTTTTATTTTATCAATTATATCTATTAAATCAATATACAACAAATGCTGAAAATTTTATTAATAAAATTGAAATGGAAGGTGTAAATATTATAGGTGATATAAAAGAAAGTATTGATTATGAAAATAAAGAAATTAAATTGTATGTTTTTGGAAATAGTTATACAAAACACGATGAGGAAAGATGGAACAATCAATTAAAAGAATCAGGTTTAAAAAACACCAAACTTATTATTTTACAAAGCCAAGATGACTCTAAGGTAAGAGATGATATAGATCAAATAAAGGAAATGTACATCAATAATTACAATATGTTAAGCGCAAAAGATGAGTCCATTAAAGAAAAAGATCTAAGAATTAATAAATTGGAAAAAGATTTACGAAGGTATTATGATAATGAAATATTGTTTGATCAAGTTTTTAAAGAAATAGAAATTAATTATAAAGGTTTGAAAGAAATTGGTTTTGCAAAAGAATTTGTTTCCAATTTTATAAAAACGGATACGATATCTGTAATTTCTGTAAAATGGAAAGCTATAGTCAGAAAAAATCAAAGAAGAATTCAGGAAAAAAGATTAAAGAAATGGATGGAAGTTAGGTTAAAATTAAAAAATATTGAAATAAGACAACTTGATTAAAACAAAACTACGTGTGATTTGGACTTATGCATGTTGAATACGGATTAAATACTTAAATATCAATAAGTTAATTCCCTCAAGTGTTGATATATAACTAACTATAAATTAATCGTACACAAAAACAAAACGGACTATTGTAAAAAGCAAAATGTTTAATTTATGACCTATATAAAGTTTATTTTTAGCTTATTATTTGTTTTGCCTATATATGGGCAAAGCGTAAATTTTAATAAGGGAAAATCTATAAAAAAACATTTTTATACTGAAATTAATTATACCGAGGTACAAGGAAAAATTATAATTCCAGCCATAATTGAAGGAAATACTTACCATTTTTTATTAGATACAGGAGCTCCAAATTTAATATCGTTTGATTTGTACAAAAAAATAAAATCTAAATCAATTAAAACAATAACAATAAAGGATGCTAATAATAAAAAAATGAAGATGCAGATTGTAGCTATGCCTTTTATAACAATTGGTGATATTACTTTTAAAAACACACCAACTATTGTTAACCATAAATCCACCAATTTTATTTTTGATTGTTTTGAAGTTGATGGTATTATAGGTAGTAACCTTTTGCGAAATACCATCATACAGTTCCTACCAAAAACTAAAACAATAAAAATTTCAAGCGATACAAATAAAATAAAATATAATGAAAACGAAGCTATGAATTTATCTCTTCACGGTAAGCAAAGTAGTCCTTATATAAAGATAAATTTACAAGGTAGAGATAGTGTAAAAGAATTTGTTTTATTTGATACAGGGATGAAGGGGTTTTATGATTTATCAAAAAGAAAATATGATGATTTCAAATCAAAAGATGTTTTTATAAAATTAGATGAAGCTATTGGAACGGAGAGTATTGGTCTATTTGGACCTTCTAATAAAAAGAAACAATACCGATTAAATATCCCTCAAATTAAAGTTGGTAATACGGTGTTTAAAAATGTTTTTATTACTACAACAAGTGCGAAAAATTCAAGGATTGGGTCTGATATTTTAAAGTACGGTAGCGTAATTCTAGATTATAAGAATAAAAAATTTGTATTTCAACCTTTTCAGGAAAGCGTAGACCTCAATGAAAAAATACTTGGAATTAGCTTTATTGTTATTGATGATCAGCTTGTTGTGGGTATGGTTTGGGAGGATAAGCTTAAAAGTGAAATTAGCTTTGGTGATACTATTGTAAGTATTAATGGCGTGGATTTTAAAGAGATTAGTGTTTGTGATATTATTACTAAAGAATCTATTTTTAAAAAGAATGACACCTTAAATATTGAATTTGAAAATAATAAAGGAATTGTAAAAAAAGTAAAATTAATTAAGGAATATCCTTTAAAATCGTTGTATTTATTGCAATAATAAATCTAAGTTAAGTACAATATTATGTTTGTACTTCTTTGTTCGGCACTGGGTTCTCACTTTGTTTAATTCAAACTTCTATATTCACTAGGACTAAAATCAGTCGTTTTTTTAAA
>CAYPHN010000384.1:0-3052 GCA_964410265.1 uncultured Flavobacteriaceae bacterium
ATAAATAAAGAATTAAAAAATAAAGGAATTCTTGTAGATAATAATGATGGGTGGCAGTTAGATACACTGGAAACAAATACTGATTTGGAAAACTTGTTTACCGTTCTTTCTACTTATAAAGATTTAAATAAAAAACACCCTGTATTTACTTTTAATACAGTGATGGGGAATCCTGATTTCAAAAAAATTAAAGAATCAAATTACAACAAGTACTACCATGAGTATTTTTTTGATACTTATCTAAAAAATTCAGGTAAAGATCTTAAACCTTTGTGGGAAAAAGCAATGAATCAAGGTTTAATTAGACCTCAATTTCATGCCAGAGAACATCTAAATACAGCATTATGGCTTAAAGATTTAAAGAATAATATGATAGAAACTAGAATTGCTTTTGATCATGGTTTTTTTGGTCTTCTTACTCAAACCTCTTCAAAGTTTCAAAATCATTATTTGGCAGCTTATCGTGCAGAGACACCTGAAGAATTAGAACTAATAAAAGAAATTACCAGACAAGGTTTAGATCTTTTTAAAAAAACATTTGGTTTTAGCTCAAAATCTTTTATACCTTGTAATTATATTTTACCAAAGGAATTAGAAGAGGTGGTTTATAATAAAGGAGTTATGCATATTCAAAGCCAAAGAGGTCAGATTCAACCAAATCCTTATAATAATGGTAAAGTAAAAACTATTAGACGTTATACAGGTCAAAAAAATATTTTAGGTCAGGTATATACTGTTCGTAATGTGAAATTTGAACCATTTGAGAACAAAAATATGGATTGGGTAAACCATGTTTTAAAAGAGATTAAAACAGCCTTTTTTTGGAATAAGCCTGCAATAATTTCTACCCATAGAATTAATTTTGTTGGAGGAATTGATATCAATCATAGAGATCGTAATTTAAAACAACTTGATACTTTGCTAAAAAGAATATTAAAACAATGGCCTGATGTTGAATTTAGAAGTAGTGATGAACTAGGAATAGAAATTAAAAGTTCCAAATTAAATTAGAATGGATTTATTTGTAAATATAAAAACTGTCTTTCCTAAAGTAAAAAGGGATTTAAATTCCTTGAAATCTGTTTATGATAATCATAACGAACTTATTTCTTTAATTGATGGTGTTATTGGTAATAAAATGCCCATTGAAAACATTAAAGGAAAGAAAATTCTAATCAAACCCAATTGGGTAAGACATTCTAAAACTAATGAAGATGAGTGGTGTTTAAGAACCCATGATAAGTTTATTTTAGCAGTATTGGAATATATGTTGAGATTACAACCAAAAGAGATTCTAATAGGTGATGCACCTATACAAGGATGTGAATGGGATAAAATACTAACAACCCAATTAGTAAATAGTATTTACAATATATCTAAGCAGTATAAAACCGTTGTTAAAATTAAAGATTTCAGAAGAGTCCATTTCAACCCAAATATTAATAATCAGATTGAACAAGAGTCTCCTATAGATGAATATATAATTTTTGATGTAGGTAAAAAAAGTTATTTAGAACCTATAACTGTTGAAGGCTCCAATAAATTTAGGGTTACAGTTTATAATCCAGATCGTTTTCACGAATCTCACCGTCCAGGAGTACATAAATACTGTATTACAAAACAATTATTTGATGCTGATGTTGTGATTTCTTTACCAAAAGTTAAAACCCACCAAAAGGCTGGGATCACTGCAGCTTTGAAAAATATTGTTGGATTAAATGGAGATAAAGATTATTTACCACATCATAGAATTGGAGGTACTGATATGGGAGGGGATTGTTATCCAGGTGGAAATCGTTTAAGATTTATGGCAGAACTGGCTTTAGATCAGGCAAACCGTAATAAAGGTAAAAAAATATTTTTATTTTGGACAAAAATTGCTTCATTGTTATGGAAAATTTCAATGCCAAAAAAAGTACATAGTTTTGCTGCTGGCTGGTATGGAAACGATACAACCTGGCGAATGGTGATGGATCTGAATCAAATTATTTATTATGGAAATGTAATGGGCGAATTAAAAGATAATCGACAAAGATTATTTTTTTCTTTATGTGACGGTATTATTGGAGGTCAAGGGGATGGACCATTAAATCCAGACCCGCTTCCTTTAGGAATTTTAAGTTTTAGCAATACTTCAAGTTGGAACGATTTAGTTTTATCCCAATTAATGGGAATGGATGCAGAAAAAATACCTCTTTTGGTATCTGCCAGAAAATTTGAAAAAAATAAGGAGGTTGTATTTAAATTGAATGGAAATTTAATAGATTATAATGGTTTCTCTAAATATGCAATTAAGGCAATTATGCCACCTGGATGGAAAGATTACAAAAATAATAATACGAATGATAGCAATACATAATAGCAAAACTGGCTTTCATCCAAGATGGGTTTCTTATTGTAAAAAGAAAAATATTCCTTACAAAATAGTTAATTGTTACGATAATGATATTGTTCAACAATTAAAAGATTGTGATGCTCTCCTTTGGCATCATAACCACTTAAACCCAAAAGATTTAATTTTCTCAAAACAATTGTTATTTTCCTTAGATCAGAGTGGTAAAAGAGTTTTTCCAAATTTCAATGATGGATGGCATTTTGATGATAAGGTTGGGCAGAAGTATTTGTTAGAAGCGATTGATGCTCCATTGGTGCCTTCACATACATTTTATTCTAAAAAAGAAGCGATACTCTGGGCTAATAATACGTCATTTCCTAAAGTATTTAAACTTAGAGGAGGTGCAGGTTCTGTTAATGTTAAATTAGCAAAAACAAAACAAGATGCTATTAATTTAATTAATAAAGCTTTTGGTAGTGGATTTAGTTACTATGATCCTAAAGTAAATTTTATTGAAAGGTGGAGAAAATATAAACTTGGAAAAACAAATTTTTATGATGTAATTAAGGGAGGCTTACGTTTTTTTAAAAAACCTAAATTTTCAATAATTAATGGTAAAGAAAGAGGGTATATTTATTTTCAGGATTTTATTCCAAACAATACATTTGATATTAGGGTAATTGTTATTGGTAAAAAAGCCTTTGCTTTAAAAAGAAT
>CAYPHN010000385.1:0-3031 GCA_964410265.1 uncultured Flavobacteriaceae bacterium
CTTAGGCAATTTTAGAGGCACAGTTATTAATGTTGGCTTCTCGTAATATATTGAATCCAGCAAACGGAGCTCCTATTACTGTACCATCTCAAGACATGGTATTAGGTTTGTATTACATGACGAAAGAACGTAAATCTACACCTGGAAAGAAAGTAAAAGGTGAAGGTTCAATTTTTTACTCTTTAGAGGAAGTTAAAATTGCTTTTAATGAAAAGAAAGTTAATTTAAATGCGAGTATTAAAGTAAGAGCAAAAGATTTAGATGAGAATGGAGAAATTGTAACTAAAATTATACAAACTACAGTTGGTAGAGTTTTATTTAATGAAGTTGTACCGGAAAAAGCTGGTTATATAAACGAAGTACTTACTAAAAGGTCATTAAGAGATATTATTGGTAATATATTAAAAGTTACCGATGTGCCTACCACAGGTAAATTCTTAGATGATATGAAAGACATGGGATTTAATTTTGCATTCCGAGGTGGATTATCATTTAGTTTAGGAGATATTATTATTCCTAAAGAGAAACAAGGAATGATTGACGACGCTAATAAACAAGTTGATTCTATCATGTCTAGTTACAATATGGGAATGTTAACGAATAAAGAACGTTATAACCAAGTAATTGATATTTGGGGATCTACCAACAACCGTTTGACGGAATTATCAATGAAACGTTTGCGTGAAGATCAACAAGGATTTAACTCTGTATATATGATGTTAGATTCTGGTGCAAGGGGTTCAAAAGAACAAATTCGTCAGTTAACTGGTATGCGTGGTTTGATGGCAAAACCTAAAAAATCAACAGCCGGTGGTGGTGAAATTATTGAAAACCCAATTTTATCGAACTTTAAAGAAGGATTATCAATTTTAGAATACTTTATTTCTACACACGGTGCACGTAAAGGTTTAGCCGATACTGCGTTGAAAACAGCAGATGCTGGTTATTTAACTCGTCGTTTGGTAGATGTATCTCAAGACGTTATTGTAAATGAAGAAGATTGTGATACTTTAAGAGGTTTAGAAGTTAAGCCACTTAAGAATAATGATGAAATTGTTGAATCATTAGGAGAAAGAATTTTTGGACGAATTTCATTACATGATGTTTATGATCCAAAAACTGGGGATGTAATTATTGGTGCAGCTGAACTCTTTACAGAAGAAATAGTTGCTAAAATAGAAGCATCTAGTTTAGATACAATTGAAGTGCGTTCGGCATTAACTTGTGAGTCTAAAAGAGGAATTTGTGCTAAATGTTATGGTAATAGTTTATCGACAAATAGTATGGTTCAAAAAGGTGAAGCTGTTGGTGTAGTTGCTGCACAATCTATTGGTGAACCGGGTACACAATTAACACTTCGTACTTTCCACGTAGGTGGAATTGCAGGAAATATTTCTGAGGATAATAAATTGGTAGCTAAATTTGATGGTAAAGTTACTATTGATGACTTAAAAACAGTTGAAGGAAAAGATACAGATGGCAATAAGGTTAAAATTGTAATTTCTCGAACTTCTGAAATAAAAATTATCGATAAAAAAACAGATATTGTTTTAAGTACTAATAATATACCTTATGGTTCACATGTATTTGTAAATGATAAAGGTACTATTAAAAAAGATGATGTAGTTTGCCAATGGGATCCATATAATGGTGTTATTATTTCTGAATTTGGTGGTAAAGCAGTATTTGAAGAAATAATTGAAGGTGTGACTTTTGTGGTTGAAATGGATGAGCAAACCGGATATAAGGAAAAAGTAATTTCCGATGCTAAAAAGAAAAAAGTAATACCAACTTTGCATATTCAAAATAGCAAAGGAGAAACTTTACGTTCATATAGTTTACCAGTAGGAGCGCACTTACTGATTGAAGAAGGTGATAAGATTGAAGTGGGTAAAATTTTAGTTAAAATTCCACGTAAATCTGGTAAAGCTGGTGATATTACTGGAGGTTTACCTCGTGTAACAGAATTGTTTGAAGCACGTAACCCTTCAAATCCAGCTGTGGTTTCAGAAATTGACGGCGTTGTTTCTTTTGGTAAGATTAAACGTGGTAACCGTGAAATTATAGTTGAATCTAAATTAGGTGATATTAAAAAATACTTGGTAAAATTATCTAACCAAATTTTGGTTCAAGAAAATGATTTTGTAAAAGCAGGTATGCAATTATCCGATGGAGCTACAACACCTATCGATATTTTAAATATTCAAGGGCCTGCAAAGGTTCAAGAATATTTGGTGAATGAGATTCAAGAAGTTTACCGATTACAAGGTGTAAAAATTAATGATAAACATTTTGAAGTGGTGGTAAGACAGATGATGCGTAAAGTTAAAATTGTAGATTCAGGCGATACTGTATTCTTAGAAAACCAATTGATTCATAAAAATGACTTTATTGAAATAAATGATAATATTTTTGGAATGAAAGTTATTGAAGAAGCTGGTGATTCTGAGACATTAACTGCCGGACAAATTGTTTCTGCAAGGTTTTTACGCGATGAAAATTCAATTTTACGTAGAAATGATAAAAAATTAGCAGAAGCAAGAGATGCTATACCTGCAACAGCAGAGCCTATATTACAAGGTATTACAAGAGCGTCACTACAAACAAAATCGTTTATTTCAGCTGCTTCTTTCCAGGAAACAACTAAAGTTTTAAATGAAGCTGCAGTTCATGGTAAGGAAGACTATTTAGAAGGTTTGAAAGAAAATGTTATTGTAGGTAAACGAATTCCGGCTGGTACTGGAATGAGAGATTATGATAATCTAATTGTAGGTGCCAAATCCGATATGGAAAATTAATATTTAAGGCGCGATTTATCGCGCCTTTTTTGTTTAAAATTTATACAAATGAATAAAGAAGAAAACAAAAATCAATTGAATATTGAGTTAGATGAAAAGATGGCCGATGGTACATATGCTAACTTGGCAATAATTAACCATTCAATTTCTGAGTTTGTTATTGATTTTATTAATGTAATGCCTGGAGCACCAAAATCTAAAGTAAAATCACGTATTATTTTAACACCGCAACA
>CAYPHN010000386.1:0-3027 GCA_964410265.1 uncultured Flavobacteriaceae bacterium
AAGTAACTTTACAAATACATCCTTTGATTTGTTAATTAATTATTGTGAAGAAACAAATATTTACGGTCAAGTTATTGTTTGCAGGTCAAAAGCAAAATTAAAAGCTGGATTTGAAAATGAATATGCAGATTTTTATGATTTATCCGTAAATATACCAAGCAATAAAATAGATACATTTAATATTGAAGTAGTCAAATACTTACAAATATTAAACTTACTCAAATAATATTAGAAATTTCTCAATTCTATAAAAATGAAACGAGCATGCTAAAATGTTTATCACCCAGGGAGCTGACTATTAGCGAACAGCATGTGACCGTTAAAAAACAATAAATATAGACACATGAAACGATTAATAGGAACAGGTGTGGCACTTGTAACACCATTTACAATAAATAACACCATTGATTTTGATGCTCTGGAGCAATTGGTAAATCACCAAATTGAAAACGGAATGAACTATCTGGTAGTACTAGGTACAACAGGTGAAACAGCAACTTTAAGCAAACAAGAGCAACAACAAGTTAAAGATAAAATTATTGCGGTGAATAGAGATAGGTTACCTCTGGTAATTGGTATTGGTGGCAACAATACCCAGGCAATTGTTGAAGAATTAAAATCGTCTGATTTGTCAGGATTTTCAGCTGTTTTATCGGTTTCACCATATTATAACAAACCATCACAAAGAGGTATATATGAGCATTTTAAAGCGGTATCCGTAGCGAGTCCTTTACCTGTAATATTATATAATGTACCTTCAAGAACAGGTAGTAATATGCTACCTAAAACAGTGATACAATTGGCCAATGATTTTGATAATATTGTTGCAATCAAAGAAGCTGCAGGAGATTTTGAGCAAATCTTAGAATTGATAAATAACAAACCAGCGGATTTTATGGTTATTTCGGGTGAAGATAAATTGGCTTTACCTTTAACTTTGGCCGGAGGATCAGGAGTTATTTCGGTAATAGGTCAGGCTTTGCCTAATGAATTCACTAAAATTATTAATTTTGCTTTGGCAGGTGAATCTAAAAAAGCATTTGAACTTTATTATAAAATGATGCCTAGTATTGATTTGATTTTCGAAGAAGGTAATCCAACGGGCATTAAGGCAATGTTAGAAAAATTAAATATTTGCAAGGGATATGTTAGATTACCTTTAGTAGAAGTTACTACTGAATTACAGCAAAAAATCAATACCTTTGTAGATATACAAAAATTAGAAATATCATGTTATCAAAAAAAATAGAAGAAGCTTTAAACGGGCAAATAAAAATTGAAGCAGAGTCTTCACAAGTATATTTAGCTATGGCTTCATGGGCTGAAACTAAGGGTTTAGAAGGTGTTGCCTTATTTATGTATGCACATTCTGATGAAGAAAGAATGCACATGTTAAAAATGGTCAAATTTATTAATGAACGTGGTGGTCATGCTAAAATTTCCGCTTTATCTGCTCCTCCGGTTTCATTTGGTTCTTTTAAAGAAATGTTTCAAACCTTGTTTGATCATGAAGTAATGGTTTCTGAAAAAATTAATGATTTAGTAGATATTACATTAAATGAAAAAGATTATGCAACGCATAACTTTTTACAATGGTATGTTTCTGAACAAATTGAAGAAGAGGCTTTGGCAAGAAATATATTGGATAAAATCAATCTTATTGGTGATGATAAGGGAGGTTTATATCTCTTTGACAATGACGTTAAAATGCTTACATCTAGCACAGCAATCTAGTTATTTTTTTGTTAAAATCTATTAAACTCATCAAAATTCTATAGTTTATACGGTATTGGTGGGTGTTTTCTTTTTTTAACGGAGAATAAAATAATTTTTATTAATACATTTTAAAATATTAATTTTGCCAGATGCAAAAATTCAAAAAAATATTATTAACTTTATTAATTGCCATAATGTTCATTTCTTGTGGTGAGTATAATAAAGTTTTAAATAAAGGATTGAATGCTGATCGTTATAAATTAGCAGTTGATTTGTATGAAAAGGAAGGATATAAAAAAGCTATTCCATTATTTGAGAAATTAGTTGGCCCTTACGCAGGAAAACCTCAAATGGAAAGAATTCAATATATGATAGCAGATTCTTATTATAAAACAGAAGACTATACACTAGCGTCTTATTATTTTTCAAAGTTTATTATAAATTACCCAGCAAGTTCGAAAGTTGAAGAAGCGGCATTTGTAGGGGCTAAAAGTTTTTTTTTAGCAGCTCCTAAATATAGTTTAGACCAACAAGATACAGATAAAGCATTGGTTGCCTTTCAAGGTTTTATAGATAAATATCCGAATTCTGAATTAATATCCGAAGCTAATAAATATTATAAAGAGTTAATGACTAGGTTAGAAAAAAAGGAGTTTGAAGTTGCTAAACTGTATTATCACACAGAAAAATACACAGCTGCAATGACTGCCTTTGATACCTTTAATGAAGAAAATTTAGGTTCCGTTTTTAAAGAAGATGCTTTATTCTATAAATATAAAGCAGCATTTGATTTGAGTATGAACAGTGTTTTGGTTAAAAAAGGTCAGCGATTATTAGTGGCTAAAGCTGCATATGCAAAGTTTGTAAAATCATTTCCCGAATCAGAACATTTAAAGGAAGTAAATAATATGTTAAAACAACTAGAGAAAGAATTGGTTAATACCAGAGAAGAAATTACAAAAATATCGCAAAATTAAGGTCATTATAATTTTGATTTATTTCAGAAATATATGAACTACATTTAATAATAAATATAAAAAAATAACTAAATTAAGATAAGGATGAAAGATTATAAGAATACCGAAGCACCGATTTCTACAATAACTTTTGATAAAACTAAAATTGAAGAGCCTACGCAAAATATTTATAAAGCCATTGCTATAATGGCTAAAAGAGCTTCTCAAGTTAATGAAGATTTAAAAAGTGAATTGGTGGATAAGTTGGAAGAATTCGCTACTTTTAATGATAGTTTAGAAGAAGTTTTTGAAAATAAGGAACAAATAGAAGTGTCTAGATTTTATGAGCGTTTAC
>CAYPHN010000387.1:0-3009 GCA_964410265.1 uncultured Flavobacteriaceae bacterium
TTTAAAACTTTTTAAGCCAAAAGCTGTTTTGCATGCGCTAAAGCGGAATCTGTTAATTGCTTTCCTCCTAACATTTCGGCCAGTTCTACCATGCGTTGCTCATCATTAAGCAACTTGATATTGGTTTGGATACTATTATTGACCTCTTCTTTATAAACTTTATAATGTTGATTGCCCTTTGCGGCAATTTGAGGTAAATGTGTAATGGTAATTACCTGCATATTATTGCTCATTTCTTGCATAACTTCAGCTATTTTATTAGAAACTTCTCCAGATACTCCTGTGTCAATTTCATCAAAAATTATTGCAGGTAAATTGGTATATTTTGATAGTATTAATTTAACCGCCAACATAATTCTAGACATTTCACCTCCCGAGGCAGCTTTTTTTAAACGCTCAAAAGATTGTCCTTTATTAGCCGAGATTAAAAATTCTAAAGTATCTTTTCCATGCTGCAACAATTGATCTTTTTTATTCAATTCGATTAAAAACCTTGTGTTTTTCATTTCTAATCTACTCAATATCAACTCCATTTGTTTTATAAACACCGGTATGGCCTTCGCCCTTCTTTGACTTATTTTATCTGCTAATTTTTCTAACTTTTCACTTACTTTAGTAATTTCTATTTTTTTTGAATGTATTATCTCCGAAGCATTATCGGCATCATTAACTCCTTCTTGTAGTTTATTCTGAATATCAAATAACTCATTTATTGTAGAAACTGCATGTTTTTTTTGTAAATTATAAATGGTTTGTAATCTATTATCAATTTTTTCTAAGGCAGACGGATTGTATTCTAAACTTTCATTTTCTATTTCTAGCTCTTGAACCACATCATTTAATTCGATCAACAAACTATTTACCCTTTGTGATAAACTAGCATAGATTTCTGCATAATTTGCAATTTTATTCAAATTGCTTTTTACTTGTCCCAGTATATTTAACGCTCCAATTTGTTCAGCTCCACAGCTTTGAATCGCTTCTGATAAATGCAATTTAATCTCTTCTACATGACTTAACTTCTCTACATCAGATTCCAATTCACTTTGTTCATCTGCTTTCAAATCTGTCTCTAAAAGTTCATTTAAAACAAAGTTATTATAATCATATTCATCTTTTGATTTTTGTTGATTACTAATAATTTGCTCTAACTCGTTTGTTAGTTTTTTAAAACTAAGTAAACCTCTGGAATAGGAAGACAAATAGATTTCATTATCGGCTAAAGCATCAACAATTTGAAATTGATAATCATTATCTGCTAACTGTAATGTTTCATGCTGTGAATGAATATCAATCAATTGCACGGTTAATCCATTCAAAACATTTAAAGTTGTTGGCGTATCATTAATAAAGGTACGCGATTTTCCATTTGGTAAAATCTCACGCCTAATAATGGTTGTTGCTTCATAATCTAAATCTTCCGCATCAAAATAGCTCTTTAAATCGTATTTATCAATTATAAACTCAGCCTCAATAATACATTTATCTGCTTTATTCTTAACCAAAGAAGCATCTGCTCTTTTACCTAAAACAAGTGCTAAACCACCAAGTAAAATAGATTTACCTGCACCAGTTTCACCTGTAATTATAGATAATTTATCCTTAAAATCTACTTTCAGATCATCAATTAAGGTATAGTTTTTTATAGATAAAGTGCTAAGCATATAACAATAAGTTGTAAAAATTTAAAGATAAACTTATAAAAAGAAATTGCACCTAAAAAAATATTAAATTTTAATTTTCTTCCATTTAGGGTCTAATGAAGGAAATATTCTCGATAAAACTTCCCTTAATTTTGAAGTATCAATTCTTGGGCCGTCCGAAAAAATATCCACAATTTCATCGTTTTTGGTATCCATAAAGACCCGAATTAAAAATGTATTTGGACGATCATTAAATAAATTTTGCAATCCAATAATTGAATTAGCAATGGTTTCTTTTGATGCTCTTTTATCATCAACCATTTTATCTAATCCATGTAAATGATAATCGTACATTGTTTTGCGAAATTGATCATAAACTTCCGATAATAAATTTTCATTTAATTGATATCTCGTGGTGTTTCCATCTATTTTTTTCCAACCAGAACCTCCACTTTGTTGTGAAATATTAACAACATTTTCTGCAAGTTCAAAGAATTTTTCTCCACCTTTATAACTAAATGTATCTGCCTGAAATCCCAAAATGGTATAGGCATAAAAGGTCAATAAGGAAACTAAATTCGAATCAAAACTATTTTCATTGAACACCAATGGCTGGTACTCTTCATAGTTGAAAATAATATCATTGTCATTGAAGTTCAATATTGGTGTTGCATAAGTTGCATTATATACTGGCCGTGAAACCTGTAATTGTAAACTTCCTCTGTATTGATTTGCCGAAGGATTTTCAAGTATATTTATAATTAAGTTACAATCAATCTTTTCATGGGTTTTATATCCAATATTTGTCCATTTTGTTTTATTCATATATTCAAAAATAGCACTCTGCATTGTCGTAAATACCTGTCTGTTAGATACTCCTATTTCTGACGCATTGATAGTTACAATACAATTAAGTTCTTGTGCATTAGTTTTCAATGCAAAGATTAGAAGTGTAAAAGCAATAAATTTAGACATTTAATTTCTTTATTATTTCATTAAATATATCGTGAGCAACTTCTTTTTTTGATTTCAGTTCAAATGTAGTAATGTTTTCTTTATTATCAATTAATGTAATTTTATTGGTGTCGGTTTTAAAGCCAGCACCTTTATCTTGTAAAGAATTTAAAACAATCAAATCCAAATTTTTTCGTTTCAATTTATCAATAGCATTTATTAATTCGTTATTGGTTTCTAATGCAAATCCCACTAAAAATTGTTGTTCTTTAATTTTGCCAGCCGATGCTAAAATATCTTTGGTTGGTTTTAAGTCAATCCGCAATGTAGATTCCTTTTTCTTTATTTTCTGAGTAGATTTAGTTAGCGGGGTATAATCAGCTACAGCTGCTGCAAAAATAGCAATATCAAC
>CAYPHN010000388.1:0-2994 GCA_964410265.1 uncultured Flavobacteriaceae bacterium
CCGGGTTGTTCTTTTCAACAGTATGTAAAGCGGTATCAATTTTAAGTGCAATATCGTCTTGTTTTGAGTTTTCAATGATATAGCTCCAACGAGATTCTTTTGGTAGGAAAAATACATTTTTCATGGTGTAAAAATCTACCATTTCAATAAATTTCTCTTTACCTTCATCAATCAATTCCTGTCTACGTTCTTCAAACTTATCACTTGCAAATTTTAAGAATATCAAACTTAAAACCACATGTTTATATTCAGATGATTCAACTGTTCCTCTTAATTTATTTGCCGAATCCCAAAGGGTTTCTTCTATACTTTTTTCTTTTTTTTGTTTTGCCATTATTTACTAAAATATTTGTTATGTAATATTACAAAAAAAGGACAGAAAATTGAAGGTATAAGGGTTTTATGTTTATGAAAATTATTTACTGTTATAAGGAAGTAAAATGAAAAATGAACAAGCTTTTAGGCAACATTTAATGGTTAATTTTATATTAAGAATGCTATTAACACTCCGTAAACAATCATAAAAAAAACCACCCATTAATAAACAAGTGGTTTTCCTTTTATTTGTGATCTCGAGAGGATTCGAACCTCCAACCCTCAGAGCCGAAATCTGATATTCTATCCAGTTGAACTACGAGACCAATTTATTTTAGATTTATTCAAATTTCAATACTCAATACTTGCTACCTGCTACCAATTTGGCCAATATTATTTTTGATTTACGAATTTAGATTTAAAACTCAAAATTCATAACTTAAAATTCAAAATTCAAAGGTCAAAGGTAAAAAAGCTAACAATCTGTTCTAAAAATACCTGCTACCTGCTACCAGTTACCTTTTACCTGTTTCTGTTACCAATCACGAAAGTAACGACTTTACAACCATCGAAATGGCTTTACCATCCGCTTTACCAGCAAATTGTTTAGATGCCATTCCCATAACTTTACCCATATCTTTCATCGATGTAGCTCCTGTTTGACTAATAATTTCTCCTATAGCCTGTTTCAACGCGTCATTACTCATTTGCTCAGGTAAAAATTTTTCTAATATTTTTGCCTGTGCCAACTCAGGGTCAGCCAAATCACTTCTGTTTTGTTCATTAAATATAGTTGCACTGTCCTTTCTTTGTTTTACTAACTTCTGTACAATTTTTATTTCATCATCCTCATTCAATTCTGTATTGCTACCACTTGTATTTGCCAATAAAAAAGCTGATTTTAAAGCTCTTAAAGACTCTAAAGCAATTTTATCTTTCGATTTCATAGCTGCTTTCATTTGCTCCATTACTTCTTTTTGTAAACTCATTTTATTCAATTTTTAACGCATCAAATATACTAAAAAGATAGGTACCAAAATGTAATTTATGGCTTTAAGACTAAGAGAAGGATTTCTTTTTTTTATCACTAATATTTAACTAATTACCTACCATTTCTTTCCATATTCAATCTCTGTCGTTCATTGCTTATCATTACTACACCGGTTTAAACCTAACTAAAAATTGTACTAAATTTAGAAGTATTCTACCAATTTAACTATTGGTTTTATCATCAAGCATTATTTGATGCACTTCTTTATGAATTAAATTATATTCAAATCCCTTTCTAAATAAAAAATCTATAATTTTTTTCTTTTTTTTATAAATATGCTTCTCATCAATACTATTCCATTTTTTTAATACCAAATCATGCAATACAATTAAGTATTCATTTGGGTCTATTTCTTTTAATGCGGTTTCTATATTGTATTTTGAAATACCTCTTTGCTTTAATTCTCTAATAACTCTTTGTTTACCCCACTTTTTTATTCTAAACTTACCTCTTGCAAAACTTTTAGAAAAGCGTTCTTCGTTTAAAAAATCATGTGCCATTAAATGCAAAATAATAAGCTCACAGGCCTCAGGAATCATACGCATTTCATATAATTTTTTTTCAATTTCTTGATGACAACGATCTTGATAAATACAATATTTTTCTAATTTTCTTTTGGCCTCTTCAACAGTAAATGTTAACTTTTTATTTTGCATGTTATAAAATTAATACATCTTCCAAATGTACTCTCAACATATTTTTTATCCTAACCTAAAACCCACTTTTTATGTTGAAGATTTACTTTTGTATTATTTTTATCGGTTTTTCAATACCACTATTTTCTCAAACAACCATTGCCAAACAAAGCTTTGAACTTACA
Organism: uncultured Flavobacteriaceae bacterium; assembly: GCA_964410265.1. Lineage (GTDB taxonomy): Bacteria > Bacteroidota > Bacteroidia > Flavobacteriales > Flavobacteriaceae > Lutimonas. The sequence goes on from CAYPHN010000388.1 coordinate 2,187, forward strand.
CAAGACACTTGGCAACCCATAACTTTTTCTACACCACCATGTACGGAAAATGATGATACATGGAATTACCAAACTACCTTAAATACCATAACACCAAGTGATGGTGATCAATTTTGGGGAATTCAAGACTTAAACGGATCGTGTGGTAGTACAGGATTCGAATCTTTAAGCTTACCAAACATCGATATTTCAAATTTTAGAAATGTAAATTTATCTTTTGATTATAATGTTTTTGAATTTGATGGTGGCGATAAAATAAAATATGAATTGTTTTTTGATGACCAATCTCAAGGAGAAATTACTATAGTCGACGGCACTTTCAACTCCAACGGGTGGTTAACTGAAAATGTAAATATTCCTAATAGTATTTCTATCTTAAAAATAATTATTTCGGTAAAACAAAACGGGCAAGCAGATTATGCCGGCCTTGACAATATAAAACTTACCGGTAACGTTTTAATAGCTTGTTCTGAATTAATCATCAGTGAATATATTGATGGGACTTCGGGTACTGGTTACCGAAATAATTTTATAGAAATATACAATCCGTCCAATCAAATTATTGATCTATCCAGTTATGATCTCACAAAATATACCAATGATAATTTAAACCCTACAGGCAGTATTACGCTAACTGGTTCTATCAATGCTTTTGGCACTTTTTTAATTGAAGATATTAACGAAATATTAGGTGTTAATGCCAACTTATCCTCATCTAGCTCTGTAATGAATTTTAACGGCAATGATAAGATCGCATTGCGTAAAAACAACCAAATAATCGACTTGATTGGGCTTATTGGTGACAATT
>CAYPHN010000389.1:0-2991 GCA_964410265.1 uncultured Flavobacteriaceae bacterium
CTAACTAAAATTTATGCTTAATTCTTTGTAGTCCCCAATAATTCTCCTTGATCCACTATAGTGGAATTTTTCCGGACTCAAGTTAATAGATAGATTTTAACCAGAATTTGAACTTCCTTGATGCTACTTTTCGATTAAAAGCATGTTTCGAAAAAGAGTGTATTATTTTGACTACTTAGAGAGAATTATCCAAAAGAAAAAAAATAAAGACTAACTGGTTGAAGTAGGATTGTTGACTTCATCAACTTGTTAAGTGGTGTTTATTCTACTAAATATATGTACATGGACTTTATCTTTTGCATTATAAAAATATTATCTTAGCTCTTTATCAATCTAATTAAAATAAATGTCGTTTAAAACATGAATCGATTTAATAAAATCTTATGGATCACTATTTTGATGCTTCCATTTTATGCAAATGCACAAATAAATGAAGTTGTTCATACATTAGATTCAGTTGCGAAAAACAAGCTGATAGCTATTCCAACTATAAATATTATTCAAAAAATTGAAGAGGCCAATGCAGAAATTAAATCAGCTGAGAAAAAGAAGAAAATAAATAGTGAAGTAATTAAAATAGACTCCCTCTTCCCTGGGTATGTGCTCTTTATTAAAAAGCAAAAGAAAAGGGAGGGTAATTTTGTAAAATCAAGCCCAAATAAACAAAAGATCGACAATTTAATTCTTAGATGGGAAGGATACCAGAGTTATTTGAACAATTGGCAATCTGTAACTAATAAAATTAGTAAGGAAAATTTAAGATTAATTGGGCGAATATCTATTAAGGAAAAAGTATGGGATCTAACCTATAAAAATGCAATTTTTGAAAAAGTACCTATAGAGGTTTCAAATAGTGCTAATGTAGTTTTGAATAAATTTAAAAACTCTAAAAAGAGCTTAATTAAAAACAACAATAATTTATTGCGTCTTGAAGCTAAAATTAATAAACAAGAAATAATTGTTAATGATGTAATTGAAGAATTACATGCGCTTAAAAATTCACAAGCTTATAATTTGTTTTATTTACGCCATAAACCTCTTTGGAAAGAATCCTTCGGTTTTTCCAAAGAAAATAATGGAGAAAAAGATGTAGTAGAATCATTTTCTGGTAATATATCAGGTATTTTTAAATTTGTAAGAACTAGTGAAAGTAATATTTATTTATTTATTTTAATCATTGCATTTAATATTTTAATATTTAATAGATTAAAAAAAATTTATTTAAAGTATCCATTTAATGAGGAAGATGGAGACCTTCAAAATGCCAAAGATATAATTGTTAATCATCGAGTTTCAGGTGTTATATTTTTTACACTCTTACTGGCAAAAATATATTTTTCAAATACGCCTCTATTATTTGGCGATGTAATCATTTTGCTACTATTAATTGTTTCTATTTCATTCATTCAACCATATATATATAAACGATTTAAAAAAGTAATTTACTTTCTTATTTTATTTTTCTTATTTGATTCTATTAAAACTTTTATTTGGTTTAGTGCTAGTCAATATCGTATTTATCTATTGGTAGAAAATATAATGGTATTGGGTTCGCTTTATTATTTTACGCACCCTTATTTGAAAACCAGAGAAATGAAAATAGGGAAATTCGGTAAGTTTTTAATTAAAGTTACACCTATAATTTTTGTTTTAAGTATTGTTTCAATCATTTCTAATATTTTGGGTTATACGAATCTTGCTGATATTACTTTAAAAATAATATTACAAAGTAGCATTATAACGATTATTTTTTATGGTGTATTAATGATCCTTGAAGGGATAATAATTGGTTTAATTCATAGGTACTTTAGTAAAAATCAACCATACGATCAAAACATTAAAATTAAAATTGAATTAAAGGTACTAAAAGTTATTCGTGTCTTAACGTTTTTGTATTGGCTTTTCTATTTTTTGAAAGTGATAGATTTATTAAAGCCGTTAACCGAGTATATTAATAATATTCTTAAAGAACCATATGAATTCGGAAGTATAACACTTACGATTGGGGCAATTTTTAGCTTTATATTAATATTGGTATTTTCCTTTTTAATAACGAATACTATTTCTTTTATATTTGATAGTAGTAAATCAATAAAATTTTTAAAATTATCAAAAGGAGTGCCAGCAGCTATATCACTAGTAATTAGATATTTTATTATAGCGTTTGGGTTTGTATTTGCATTATCTGCTTTGGGGATTGATTTAAGCAAATTTAATTTAATGGCAGGCGCACTCGGTTTAGGTATTGGCTTTGGTTTACAGAATGTTATTTCAAACTTTATTTCAGGTTTAATTTTAGTATTTGAACGCCCAATTTTACTTGGAGATACTGTTGAAGTAAACAATTTACTTGGAACAGTTAATAGAATAGGCGTACGTTCATCAAATATAAGAACCTTTGATGGTGCCGAAGTTGTGGTGCCAAATAATAATTTAATTGCAAACGATTTGATTAACTGGACACTTTCAGATAATATTAAACGGGTTGAAATTTTAATTGGTACTACATATGGTTCAGATCCAAATGTTATTTTAAAAATACTTTTTGATGTTGCAAGTGAAAGCAAATATGCTTTAAAAACGCCTCCTCCAATAGCTCTTTTTAGTGAATTTGGAGATAGTTCACTAAATTTTAAATTGAGATTTTGGGTACATTATGAAAAAGGCTTAGAGGCTAAAAGTGATGTCTCTATTGCTATTTATAACCGTTTTAAAGAAAAAGGCATTGAAATTCCATTTCCACAACAGGATATATATATTAAAGACATGCCTCAATCATTAGAAAATAGCGAAGTAGTAAAGAAAAACAAAGATGATTTGAATAAAGAAATAAAACCAGATTTAAATAAAGATATTGATAATTAATTATTTAATTTATTTCGATATTATATAAGTAAATATAATGATGAATAAGTGCTTGATATATAACGTATAAATTATTTTAAAGAAATGGCAAGAAATCCCTGTGCTCTTGGCACAGGGCTGAATTGC
>CAYPHN010000390.1:0-2964 GCA_964410265.1 uncultured Flavobacteriaceae bacterium
TCCATCAAAATCGGCATTAAATGCAGTACAAACCAATGGGTGTAACTGAATTGCTTTTCCCTCAATTAATTTTGGTTGGAAAGCTTGGATACCTAAACGGTGAAGTGTAGGCGCACGGTTTAATAATACAGGGTGTCCTTTTAAAACATTCTCTAAAATATCCCAAACTACTGGTTCTTTTCTATCTATAATTTTCTTTGCAGATTTTACAGTTTTTACGATACCTCTTTCGATTAGTTTTCTAATAACGAAAGGTTTGTATAGTTCTGCAGCCATATCTTTTGGCAATCCACATTCTGATAATTTTAAAGTTGGTCCAACAACAATTACAGAACGAGCCGAATAATCAACACGTTTTCCTAATAAATTTTGACGGAAACGACCTTGTTTACCTTTTAATGAATCTGACAAAGATTTTAATGGTCTGTTTGATTCTGTTTTTACTGCAGATGATTTACGTGTATTATCAAATAATGAATCTACAGATTCTTGTAACATACGTTTTTCATTGCGTAAAATAACTTCAGGTGCTTTAATCTCCACCAATCTTTTTAAACGATTGTTACGAATAATAACTCTACGGTATAAATCATTTAAATCGGAAGTTGCAAACCTACCTCCATCTAAAGGTACCAACGGACGTAATTCTGGCGGTATTACCGGAACCACTTTCATGATCATCCACTCAGGTCTATTTTCTTTACGAGTATTTGCATCTCTAAAAGCTTCAACAACATTTAAACGTTTTAAAGCTTCCATTTTTCTTTGCTTAGATGTCTCTGTATTTGCCTTATGTCTTAATTCATATGATAAAGCATCTAAATCAATTCTTGATAAAAGGTCAATTAAACATTGAGCACCCATTTTGGCAATAAATTTATTTGGATCGCTATCATCTAAATATTGATTCTCTTGTGGTAATGCTTCAGCAATATTCAAATATTCCTCCTCCGTAAGGAAATCCATTTTTTGTAATGGTTCCCCTTCCTCATTATTAGCAATACCAGGCTGAATTACTACGTATCTCTCGTAGTAAATAATCATATCTAATTTTTTAGATGGTAAACCTAAAAGGTAACCCATTTTGTTTGGCAAGGACCTAAAATACCAAATATGTGCTACAGGAACTACTAAATTAATATGTCCTACTCTATCTCTACGAACTTTTTTCTCGGTTACTTCAACACCACATCTATCACAGATAATTCCTTTATAACGAATACGTTTGTACTTACCACAAGCACATTCATAATCTTTAATTGGTCCAAAAATTCTTTCACAAAACAAACCATCTCTTTCTGGTTTATGTGTACGATAATTAATGGTTTCTGGTTTTAAAACTTCTCCTCTTGAGTTTTCAAGAATCACCTCAGGTGAAGCCAAACCAATGGTTATTTTATTAAACTTTTTTACAGTGTATTTTTCTCTTTGTCTTGCCATGGTAATGGAATAGAATTAAATTGTAAAAATTATATTGTAATAGCAAGGTGTATTTTACAACTCCTTGCTACATTTTATTGCTAATTATTCTTCTAACTTCAGGTTTAAACCTAATCCTTTCAATTCGTGCATCAACACGTTAAATGATTCTGGTAATCCTGGTTCAGGCATCTTTTCTCCTTTTACGATTGCTTCATAAGTTTTAGCTCTACCCATAACATCATCTGATTTTACGGTTAAGATCTCTCTTAATGTAGCAGCTGCTCCATAAGCTTCAAGAGCCCAAACTTCCATCTCACCAAAACGTTGACCACCAAATTGTGCTTTACCACCAAGAGGTTGTTGTGTTATTAATGAGTATGGTCCGATAGAACGAGCATGCATCTTATCTTCAATCATATGCCCTAGTTTGATGATATAAATTACACCAACAGTTGCAGGTTGATCAAAACGTTCACCAGTTCCACCATCATATAAATAAGTGTGGCCAAAATCAGGAATTCCTGCTTTTTTAGTTAAGGCTGTAATTTGGTCAATATGAGCACCATCAAAAATAGGTGAAGCATATTTTTCTCCTAAATTCTTACCAGCCCAACCAAGTACTGTTTCATATATTTGCCCAATATTCATACGTGATGGTACTCCTAGTGGGTTTAATACGATATCAACTGGAGTTCCATCTTCTAAGAAAGGCATATCTTCAGCACGTACAATACGGGCTACAATACCTTTATTCCCATGGCGTCCAGCCATTTTGTCTCCTACTTTTAATTTACGTTTTTTAGCTACATAAATTTTAGCAAGTTTAATAATTCCTTTAGGCAATTCATCTCCTACGGTTACAGCAAATTTCTTTCTACGCAATGAACCTTGTAAATCATTAACTTTAATCTTATAATTGTGAATTAATCTATTCACCAAATTATTCAACGCTTTGTCAGTAGTCCAAACACCTTTGGTTAAATGTTCAAAATCAGCAACTGAATTTAGCATTTTCAAAGTAAACTTTTTACCTTTTGGTAAAATCTCTTCTCCTAAATCATTCTGAACTCCTTGTGATGTTTTACCGTTAATCAAGCTGAACAATTTATCAATAAGTATATCTCTTAACTTATCATAATCAATAGAAAATTGAACTTCAAGGTTATTTACGTCCTCTTTATCCTTAACTCTTTTCGCTTTATCTTTAACTGCTCTTTGGAATAATTTTTTATTGATAACCACTCCTCTTAATGAAGGTGAAGCTTTTAAAGACGCATCTTTAACATCACCGGCATTGTCACCGAAAATTGCTCTTAATAATTTTTCTTCAGGTGTTGGATCAGATTCTCCTTTAGGTGTAATTTTACCAATAAGAATATCTCCTGGTTTAATTTCTGCACCAATTCGAATCATACCATTTTCATCTAAATCTTTGGTTGCTTCTTCACTAACATTCGGTATATCCGCAGTTAATTCTTCCGCTCCTAATTTGGTATCTCTTACTTCTAATTGGTATTCATCAATGTGAAGCGAAGTAAAGAT
>CAYPHN010000391.1:0-2960 GCA_964410265.1 uncultured Flavobacteriaceae bacterium
ACAACACCCAATTCGATTAAAACTACACTATTCCAAAGCTTCCAATTCCATTCCATAATCATATTGCAGATCTTCATGTAGGCTTGTAATCGATTTTTTTATAGTACTTATTTGTCGGTTAAAAATATTCACAAGTGATACATTACTCTTATAAGATGGTCGCATATTATTTAATGCTTCGCAAAAATAAAGTAACAATTCAATTTCTGTCTCTTTAATTTTTGAGTATCTAATGTACTTTTTTGTATTGCGTAAAATTTTTCGAACACTTTTTTTTATGTAAAAATAACTCTTGGTGTTTATTGTTTCAAAATCAGATTTAATTTCAAACTTAACCCCTTCGATAAATGCATTTTCATCAGAAGACTCAAATAACAAATAGGTTAGCAATTCTTTATTTTCCTTTTTAAATTTTGATAATTGTAAACATAATTCTACGAGTTCTGCCTGCGATCTATAGGTTAATTCTTGCTTTAATATTTTTACCGTAGCTGTCTTCATCTATTAATATTTCTCAAATTTATTGATCCATAATCAATTTAAGATCCTTTTTAGAAACAGTTAATATTCCCGATTTAGGCAATCTTTTGGTTAATTCTTTCCAATTTTTATCTTTTTTAAAAACAGCTTTAAAAATGGGTAGGGCTCTTGACATATCATTTTTGTTTGCCAAGGCAACTGCTGTCCAATATTTCATTTCTAAATTTTCTGGGAACAATTTTTGGGCTGCCGTATACTCCTTTAAGGCCAATTTCATATCATTATGCTCTACAGCCAAATCCCCTTTATTCATATAATTATATGCCTGTTGTACCTGATACAATCTTTTTAATTCGCCAATAGGATTTTTATGATCATCTACACGTAAATCTACCAATTTATCTTTCCAGGATTCTTTCACTAACTCCGAACCAACGACAATCATAGCGGCTGATTGTTTACCTCTAATATCTCCACCAGCCTTTTGGGCGGCTTCTAAAACTTTTAAAACTCTTTCCGCCAAGGGTAAATTCCCGTTTTCACGGAAGGCTTTTGCCATTGCAGGAACCACTTGATCATTCAACATCATATTCGCTTGAACAGAAAAATTATCTCCGATAATCTGATTTGCATAGTCAATACAACTTTTACCCGTATACGCCGATACATTTCCATTTTTATCCAACATAGCAACCTGCCTTACATCTCTACCTTCATCCTCAGCAACTAAATATTTTAAAATTTCAGTAGCATTCTTTCCTTCTTCCATTAACTTTAATCCATTGGGTCCGTAAGCCGGATTCACAAAGGACTGTGTTGCCACCACACCAACTCCTGATCTTCCCCAGGAAACAATACTTCCAACAGCGAACCAATGACTCTGTACTGCTACAGCCATCTCACCAGTAGTTTTATCTCGTGCAACAATTGAAAAAGTATGTGCAAATTGATTTTTATAAATTTGAGAAATACCAATAACTGGAATAAAAATAAGGATTATAAAAAAAAATAGAAATTGCCTTTTCATAAAATGATGTATTGAAGATGAATAATAAATAAAGTAAATCTACAATTTTCTTTTGAAATATTTGTCTTGGTGAATACCAATAAAAGGTATTAAACCCCAGGGCTAGTCCGACCGATACTGGCGGGCAAGCCCTGGACCCATTAACCCGCCTGAATGACGAAGTCGGGCAGGTAGGAATCGACACAAGGGTTGAGATTTTAACCAAGATCCCGCTAAAAAAAGCGGGATTAGTTCGACTAGCTAAAAAATTGAAATTAATTTTTTAGAGTCTCACGAACAAAAAAACTCACTAACTAAGGTTAATGAGTTTATATATTAATGTAATTCGATTAAATTATAAATCGAATAAATCTATAATTATCTTCTAGTTTCCTTTTTTATAATCTGCCAAAAATTGAGCCAAACCTAAATCAGTTAAAGGGTGTTTTAATAAACCTTTGATAGCACTTAAAGGGCCGGTCATTACATCAGCTCCAATTTTAGCGCAATCTATAATATGCATGGTATGACGTACTGAAGCCGCTAATATTTGTGTTTCGTAACCGTAGTTATCATATATCAATCTTATCTCTTCTATCAAACCTAATCCATCTGTTGAAATATCATCCAGTCTACCAATAAAAGGAGACATATAGGTTGCTCCTGCTTTAGCAGCTAATAAAGCTTGACCCGATGAAAAAATCAAAGTGACGTTGGTTTTAATTCCATTATCCGAAAAATGTTTACAAGCCTTAATACCATCAGCGATTACAGGAATTTTAACTACAATTTGAGGATGTAAATCAGCCAAAGCTTCGCCTTCTCTAACCATACCTTCAAAATCGGTTGCAATAACCTCAGCACTTACATCACCATCAACAATTTCGCAAATTGCTTTATAATGATTCTTAATATTTTCTTCTCCGGTAATTCCTTCTTTAGCCATTAAAGATGGGTTGGTTGTTACACCATCTAGAATACCAAGTGCTTGCGCTTCTTTAATCTGCTCTAAATTAGCTGTATCGATAAAAAATTTCATATGTCTAAATTTTAATTTTTATAGGTGACACATGTTGTTCGCTATTAGCTGTTACCCTATGTGTCAAAATTTGGAATGCTCGTTTCATGTGTTTATTTTTTTTGTAAATATAGGTTTAATTGAAATATTAAATATTCAAATTATTGAAAAATAAAAATATATAAAGAACTATTAAAATATAGTAAAATGCCATATTTTTACTAAAATTTCAATCTAAAACGATGGCCTGGATTAAAACAATTGCATATGATGAAGCTAACACCGATTTAAAAAGAGTTTACGATCGCGTAAAGGGTCCGAATAATAATGTTGATAATATATTAAAAGCACATAGTTTAAGACCCCATTCTTTAACAGGTCACATGGCTTTGTATAAAAATGTTACATGACTATCGGATTCCTTGCATAATGACTAAATATTCAGTATCTTACTAA
>CAYPHN010000392.1:0-2919 GCA_964410265.1 uncultured Flavobacteriaceae bacterium
TATTAAGGTGGGTTCTAAAAATAATATAATTTCTCCCTATTAAATCACTAATTATTTTATGTTTGCAATTGTTAAACACATTATTATTTTGAAAACAGCAGTAGTAATATTAAATTGGAACGGAAAAGCCCTACTTGAAAAGTTCCTGCCTTCTATAGTTAAATTCAGTAAAGGTGATGCATCTATCTATATTGCTGATAATAATTCGACCGATGATTCCATTTCCTTTATTAAGGAAAACTATCCCAAAATAAAGATTATTCAAAACAAAATAAATGGTGGTTATGCCATAGGTTATAATGATGCTATACAATTAATAGATGCAGATATCTATGCATTGGTTAATTCGGATATTGAAGTTACAAAAGACTGGTTAAAACCAATAATTAAGGAATTTGAAAAAAGTAGTAATACAGCGGCAATTCAACCTAAAATATTAGATTATAAAAACAAGTCAAAGTTTGAATATGCCGGAGCAGCAGGTGGTTATCTCGATTTTATGGGCTATCCATATTGTAAAGGCAGAATATTTATGGAGTTGGAAAATGACGTAAACCAATACGATGATACTTATGATATTTTTTGGGCTACGGGTGCTTGTTTTTTTATAAAATCAGAAGTATTTCGATTGTTAAAAGGATTCGATGAAGATTATTTTGCGCACCAGGAAGAAATTGATCTTTGCTGGCGAATACAAAATGAAGGTTATAATATTAAATATGTTGGCGCCTCTACTGTTTATCATGTAGGAGGAGCAACCCTAAAGGAAACCAACCCACATAAAACATATTTAAACTTTAGAAATAGTTTGTTTTCGATTAGTAAAAATGTTCCTAAAAGGTTTCTGTTTTTTGTTATTATGTTTCGGTTACTTCTAGATGCTATTGCGGGAATCAAATTTATTTTTGAATTAAAGCCTATCCATACTTGGGCTATAATAAAAGCACATTTCAGCTTTTATAAAAACCTGCCCAAAATGATTATAAAAAGAAAAAAAATCTCCTTCAAACAAACAAAGTATTACCATAAATTTAGTGTAGTTTGGCAGCATTTTATTCTTAAAAGAAATAAGTTTTCCGAATTAGGCTAATATATATTACTTTGACAATAAATTAGTATAATCCTCTTATTAATTTATCCCTTATTTTATTAGTGTGATTAATTCTTAATTATTTGTTTATATTTGATTTTAAGTACAATCAATTTTGGCCTATAAATAAAAGGTATTAAACCCAAAGGTAGGTTCGACTTACTGATAAATTTGAATTAATTTTTTAGCATCTCACGAATAAATTATTGAAATATTAGATAGAATTGGGTATTGCACATGCAAAACAAAATTCATAAATAATAAAATATATGGAAATATCAAGGAATAAGAAATTTGTTTCTTTTTTACATTTCGTTGTTTACAGTGTATTTACACTAATTTTACTAGTTGCTTGTAAGAAAGAAACTAATCTACAAGAAAAAATAAAAAATTCTGAACTTACAAAACCCATTTACTATGACCTTAATGAGATTAAAGAAGCTGGTGTTTTAAGGGCAATAACTACCTTTTCACCCACGGGCTATTTTTTATACAGAGGGCAGGCAATGGGTTTTGAATATGAAATGCTTAGCAGATTGGCTCAAGGATTAAATGTAAAGCTTGAAATTATTTTGGCTAAAAATGTAGATTCAGTTATACCTATGCTTAATAGAGGTGATGGCGATATCATTGCATTGGGCTTTACCATTACACGAGAGAGAAAAGAACACGTTAGTTTTACAGATCCATTTTTAATCACTCATCAATCTCTTGTACAAAAAAAACCTGATAATTGGCGGAAAATGACTGTTGATAATATTAAAAAGAACTTGGCAACAGATATAGTTGATATCTTGAAGGATACAGTTTCTGTAAGAAAAAAATCTTCTTATTATACGCGTTTATTGGATATTTCAAATGAATTAGGTGATACCGTTTATATAGATATTTTACCCGGCGAAATAACAGATGAAGATATTATTAAACTGGTATCTGAAGGCAAGATAAAATACACGGTAATCGATAACAATAAAGCCACTATTCATAAAAGTTATTATCCGAATATTGATATAAGTACACAAATTAGCTTATCACAAAGAATTGCTTGGGCAGTTCGTAAAAATTCTCCTGATTTATTATACAATATAAATAAGGGCTTGGCTATTATAAAAGGAAAACCAGACTATAATGTTATTTATAAAAAATATTTTGAAAATAGATTCCAATTCAATAAAAGAATAGAAAGTGATTATTTTACAGAAACAACAGGAAAAATAAGCAAATATGATGACCTTGTAAAAAAATATTCAATAAATTTAGACTGGGATTGGCGATTGGTTAAGGCCTTAATATATCAAGAATCTAAATTTGATGAAAAGAACAAATCATGGGCGGGTGCCTCTGGCCTAATGCAATTAATGCCAGCTACGGCTAAAGAACTAGGAGTAACCAATACGCATGACCCAAATCAAAATATCAAAGCAGGTATACACTACTTAAAAACCATGTATGACTACTGGGAAGAAATTCCTGATTCTATTCAAAGAATTAAATTTGCTATGGCCTCATACAATTCAGGTTATGGTCATGTAAAAGATGCCCAAAAATTAGCGAAAAAATACAAAAAAGATACTTTAAATTGGGATAATGGTGTTGATGAATTTATTCTTAAACTATCAAAATCCAAATATTTTAATGACCCTGTTGTGAAATATGGATATGCACGTGGAATTGAGCCTTATAACTATATTATTGATATATTTAATCGATATGAAGAATATAAAAACTTTGTCAAAGAATAAAACTCAAGAATGACTATTTTTTATACTTTAGACCTGTTGGGTACTGCAGCTTTTGCTATTTCTGGGGCATTATTTGCAATGGATAAA
>CAYPHN010000393.1:0-2909 GCA_964410265.1 uncultured Flavobacteriaceae bacterium
CTCCAGATAAAAAAAGTATATGCCACTCCGGTTTGTACAGGCTTTGGTTTTGTAGATACCCAACATGGAAAATTACCTGTTCCGGCACCTGCAACCGCCGATATACTTACCGGGATACCCCAATATGTTGGAGATGAAAAAGGAGAAAGAGTTACGCCAACGGGTGCGGCAATATTAAAGTATTTAAATCCAGACTTTAATGTACCTGTGCTTACAACAGTAAAAACGGTTTATGGCCCTGGGTCAAAAGATTTTAAAACACCAAATGTTTTGAGAATATCTCTTTGTAAAACAACAGAACAATTAACAGGAACCTATGTGTTGGAAACCAATATTGACGATATGAATAATGAATTTTTGGGAAATGATTTTCAGAATGGCTTATTTGAACATGGAGCAAGTGATTTTTTTACCAGTGGCATACAAATGAAAAAAGGAAGGCAAGGTATTTTATTATCCTGTTCTGTTCCGGGTAAAAAACTCAAACAATTGTCCAATTTTATTTTTGACCATACCTCAACAATCGGATTGAGATATTATCCTGTAAAAGGCAATAAATTAGATAGAAAAATAAAAGTTATTAGTACTATCTATGGCAATGTAAAAGTTAAAATTACTACAACACCGTCTGGATTGGAAAAGATAAAAATTGAGTATGATGACCTAATAAAAATACAAAATAAAACAAAAACCCCATTGTTGGTACTGCAGCAGGAGATCTTAAAAGAAATAAAGTTATAATCATGAAATACAATGGTAAATTCGGCATTTTTAATCCAAATAAAATTAAAACATATCCTGTAGCTGGTCGAAATAATAAGGTTAAATTTAAAGACCTGATATTTCCGGAAAAGGTTCATGAAATGAAATTTAATATTTCAAAAGAAATGGATGACAGAATAGCCAACCTTGCAAAAGACATGATTTTAGCCCGTGATAAAGGGTTTCCAGTTATGTTTTTTACCGGTGGTCATTTGATAAAAAATGGTTTAAGTCTCTTATTGGGTGATTTGATCAAAAAGGATATTTTTACTCTCGTTTCCGGAAATGGCTCGACATCTATTCATGATTTTGAATTGGGCTTAATTGGAGAAACCAGTGAATATGTGCCGCAAGCATTGGAAAAAGGTGAATTTGGGATGGCTTATGAATTTAATTATATCAACGCCGCCTTAATAATTGGGGATAAATATGATTTGGGTTATGGTGAAGCTATTGGTAAAATGATCAATGATGAATTTTATAGAAATGAAATTGAAGAATTACTTCAGCTTAAAAAAAACAGTATAAAATTTTTATTTTCCGACCTGAGTATTCAATCTATTTGTTATGAAAATAATATTCCATTTACCGTACATGTTGGTATTGGAACTGATGTAATTGATCAACACCCTTATTTTGACGGTAGAGCAAAGGGAGGATGTTCTGGGAGAGATTTTTTGATTTATACAAATGAAATAACTAACCTTGAAAAAGGCGGGGTAGTATTGAATGTTGGCAGTGCAGTAACCGGACCCGAAGTGTTCTTAAAAGCTGCTTCAATGGCAGGAAATACTGGCCATGTACCTAATAAAATTATTACCGCTAATTTTGATCTTCGTACTTATAACCCTGAAGATTTTACCAAAGAAGATAGCGTTGGATATTATTATCGCGACCAAAAAAGTATTGTGACAAGAGTTCCCGATGCATATAATGGAAAAGGATATTATATTGGTGGAAACCAAATACAAACCATTCCTGTATTGTATAAAAAATTAATGGAGTTAATTAAATAAATTCAGGAAACCCTCACAATTTCAACCATATACAAATGATTTATTGTAAGTAATTTAAAGGTTTAGAATAAAATAGTACAAATGAAAAGTAGTAGAGTAAAAGAAATTCTCAATAAAATCAAAGATGTCAAAATTGCCGTATACGGTGACTTTTGTTTGGATGTGTATTGGGATATGGATCCTAATGGTTCTGAGGTATCTGTTGAAACGGGACTACAAGCAGAATCTGTTAAAAAGCATACCTATTCACCTGGTGGAGCTGGAAACATAGTTGCAAATGTAGCCGCTTTAAAACCGAAATCTATTCAAGTAATTGGCGTTATTGGAAATGATATTTATGGCAACGAATTAAAATCTATTTTAAATACGATTGGTGCAGATACCAATGCAATAACGGAACAAAATAATGATTTCAATACCTATACATATATCAAAAAGATGTATGGTGAAAAGGAAGAACGAAGAATGGATTTTGGCTTAAACAATAGACGATCAAAGCAAACAGACACAGAGATTTTAAAAAATATTAAAACTGCCTTAGAAACTTGTGATATTTTGATTTTTAATCAACAAGTAGTTGGTAGTATTCCTAATGAAAATTTTATTGAAGAAGCCAATAATCTTTTTAAAGAGTTTGATAATAAAATTGTTATTGTAGATTCAAGGCATTACAATGGAAAATTTCGAAATGTGTACCGTAAATCTAATGAAATTGAAACAGCCGTTTTAAACGGAGTAGATGTAAAACCACAAGATTATATTTCGTTTTCCGATATAAAAAAATATGGTACCAAGGTAACTAAACAATACAACAAACCGATATTTGTTACTTGCGGTGATAGAGGTATTGTTACTTTTGACACAACGGGTATTAGTGAGGTTCCCGGTATTCAGTTAAATAGTAAAATAGATACTGTTGGAGCCGGAGATACTTCTCTAAGTGCTTTGTCTTGTTGTTTGGCAGCAGGTGTATCACCAAAAGAAGCAGCAGAATTCGCAAATTTTGCTTCGGCAGTTACCATTCAAAAATTATATACAACAGGTACCGCATCAGGGGAAGAAATTCTCGAAATTAGTAAAGACCCTGATTATAATTACTTTTTGCATACGGCTCCTGCCGATGGCAAAATG
>CAYPHN010000394.1:0-2901 GCA_964410265.1 uncultured Flavobacteriaceae bacterium
TACAATGATTTTTCTTTCTCTAGGTCCATCTAATTCCACTAACATAGGGGCTTGCCAAGTTCCTAATTGTAATTCTCCCTCCTTAATATGAATTGTTTCTGATGGTCCTAGGATAGAGGCTTCAATATGGGAGGCTGCATTTCCGTCTAGTTGATCATGGAGCCATATTCCTTGGGGTATTAATTTATTTAGGGCAGATAAGAAATCTGTTTGGATGTTTGGATCTGCATTTTCATTAATAGTAAGACTGGCAGAAGTGTGTTTGATAAATACATGTAGTAAACCGATTTTTATATCTTCAATTTCAGGAATATTTTGTAAAATAGTATTTGTTATCAAATGAAAACCTCGTGAATATGGTTTTAAATTTATTTGTTTTTGAAAAGTAATCATAAATCAAAGTTACTTAATTCTATTTTTTATAACCAATTTTTGTTCTGTGAATTTGATTTGACTTTTTATCAAGAAGTTGATCTAAATAATCAAAAATCAATTCAATGTTTTTATTCTGATTTGATAGTTTTCTTTTGATTTTTTCAATTTCCTGTTGTAGATGAAGAGTATCTGTTAAAACAATTCTTATTTTTATGAAAATTCTAATAATTTGAATGTTAACAGAAATTGCTTTATCACTTTTAAGTACACTTGACAACATTGCTATTCCATGTTCTGTAAATGCAAATGGGTTATATCGCAAACCCTTTCTATCATTTTTGGAGGTCACAAATTGTGACCTCCAGTTTTTAAATTCTTCTTTTATCAATTCAAACATAAAATCCTTTGGAAAACGTTTTATATTTCTTCTTACAGCTTGTTTAAAAACTTTTGTTTCAACATGATATAGTTTTGCCAAATCACGATCTAACATTACTTTTTGACCCCTAATAAAATATATATTATTTGTAATGATTGCGTCTGAAATTAAAATTTCATTTCTCATGACAGCTCGATTTTTAAAAGGAAGAATCTAATTATTTAATGACTATACCGAAAATAATTCTTGAACCCAGAATTTAAAAACTAATGTCTTATCCCTTAGCTCCTAACAAAAGAATTTCACTACACACTATTTCTGTTATATATTTTTTATTTCCTTTTTCATCTTCCCAAGAACGCGTAGTTAATTTACCTTCAATAGCAACTTCTTTTCCTTTTTCTAAAAACATCTCGGCGAATTCTGCTGTTTTATTCCAGGCTACTATATAATGCCATTCTGTATCCTTTACTTTTTCTCCTTTAGCATTCTTATAGGTTTCATTGGTTGCCATTGAAAATTTCACCAATTTTTTTCCGGACTCTAAAGTTTTAATTTCAGGATTCATTCCTAAATGTCCAATTAACTGTACTCTGTTTCTTAAGTTATTCATGATATTTAATTTTACACTTGATTTTATTCAAGTTGGTTAATATTCTATATTTGAAATTCATTGATTTGATTTGATACGGCAAAGATGAAACAGACTGCTAATTTGATTCGGTTACTAAATAGTTACTTTCGTATGTAATTGAATGTAGTCGTTTGTATTCGAATAATTTTTACTATATTTGATTGATAATGATTATAATACAACCGAATAATGAATACACTCCATTTTTTAAAATTTAAAAATATTTTCAAGTATTTTTATGTGACTATCTTGATAATTACTTTTTTAGCTTGTTCGCAGAATCAATCTTCAGATAATAATTCAATAAACCAAACAGCTAGTTTGTCCGCTCAAAAAGAGGAAATTAAAAACACTTTAACACAAATGTGGGATGCCATTGAAAAAGAAGATATAGAACGTTATGCCAGTTTTATTCATTCGGATTTTACGCAATTTGGAGAAACAGATTCAATCTTAAGTATCGGAAAAGAAGCAGAGGTAAACGGAATAAAAAACTGGATAAAAAATTCATCGAATATTCACACAGAAATGATTCACCCTGTTGTTACCATACGAGACAATACAGCATGGATAGTTTACTATTGGTCGGATAATGGATTAACAAATGGAGTACCCTTTTCGTCCAAAGGAAAATCAACAAGAATTTTTGTTAAAGAAAATGGGAAGTGGTTGTGTATTCACGGCCACTATACCTTACTTTAAAGTGGCTTTAAAACATAAATAAATGGAAACGAAAAAATGTTTGGAATGTAAAATTTCCATTGTTGGTAGAATTGATAAAAAGTTTTGCAGTGATTATTGTAGAAACACCTTCAATAATAAGGTAAATTCTGAAAGCAAAAATTTAATTAGAAACACCAATAACCGACTTAAAAAAAATTATAAAATATTAACCGGTTTAAACACTTCGGGGAAAACAAAAACAACCAGAACAAAGTTAATAGATCGTAATTTTGACTTCAATACTTTTACCTCAATTTATACAACCAAAACAGGTAATGTTTATTATTATGTATATAATCAAGGATATTTAAAATTAGAAAATGATTATTATTTATTGATTAAAAGTGAACAATGAAATTGTTTTAAAAAATAATGATTTGTTCATTATTAAACTTTTCTAAATATGAAGAAAAAAATACTTTTTTATTTCCTTACAATCACCTTCCTTTTTTCTTTGAAAATTATTTCTCAGGAAAAAAGAAAAATAGGTATTCATCAAGAGCATAAAGAACAATTTGCAATAAAGGAAAAGGCACTATCTAAATTTAATCTTCTAGGCAAGGATATCGTACCATTAAATAAATCAAAGGTCAAATCCTTATCAAAAATAATTTTTGGATTTTTACCAGATTGGGAATATGAAAACGGTGCACACAATAATATGCAATATGAATTTTTAACTCATATTGCTGCTTTTGACTTTGCGGTTTCGGCAACAGGTACAATTAGTAATCCTGTACTTTCCTGAAATAGGTTGACTAAAAATTAAACATTTAATTATAGTCACTTA
>CAYPHN010000395.1:0-2886 GCA_964410265.1 uncultured Flavobacteriaceae bacterium
TGCAATGGATGATAATGTCATGCAACTTACAAAAGCAGGAGTTCACGGTACCGAAAGTAATAGAGTTGAAACGGCTAATGCAATTGCTACCTATTTACAATATAAATTAAATGTCGGTAAATTTACCGCAACTCCCGGTATTCGATATGAAAGTATTGCAAATAAAAGAAAAGATTATGGGGAAAATGATCCGGATAGAACTGGAGATGATTTATCAATTAGAAGTAATTCAGTTAATGTATTTATGCCAGGAATAGGGTTTGACTATAAATTTAATAATATTATAAGTTCCTTTGTTGGTATTCATAAAGGATTTGGACCTCCTGGTTCAAAGGAAGAATTAGAACCAGAAGAAAGTATTAATTATGAATTGGGAACTAGGTATTCAAAAAAAGGTTTGTCAGGGCAGGCCATATTTTTCTTTAATGATTATACAAATTTACTTGGAACAGATTTAGAAGCGAGTGGTGGGCAAGGTACAAATGAACAATTTAACGGTGGCGCTGTGAAAACAAAAGGAATAGAGTTTAATTTAACTTATGATTTATTATTTTCAAAAGAACACAGTAAATATAGTTTGCCTTTTTCAATTGTCTATACCTATACGGATGCTAGGTTTCAAAATGATTTTGATAGCGATTTTGATGGTTGGGGTACTGTAGAGTCTGGTGATGCATTTCCGTATTTGGCAAACAATCAACTTACATTAATATTGGGTTTAGAACATCAAAAATTTTCAGTAAATCTTAGCGGAAAATATCAGGGCGATATGCGCACTAAACCAGGTCAAGGTACAATTCCTAGTGATGAAATAATAAATTCTAATTTTATTGTTGATGCTAGTGCAAACTATATCTTAAATAAAAATATTTCTTTATTTACAACTGCAACAAACCTTACTGATGAAATTTACTTAGTTGCAAGAAGACCCGCAGGTTTAAGACCAGGAATGCCAAGAGCATTTAATTTTGGATTAAAAGTATATTTTTAAGTGATTAAAATGTTAAACCAGCATGGGGATATGCTGGATAATAAAAAAGAAACTTTATCATTCGTGTAGGGTAAAAGATAGAAGAACGCTTCGCTTTAAGAACATTGAATAAATACGCAATTATAATGAGCATTGCCTCTTAAATAATAATTTAAGTTTTTAATCAAAATTCAACATTCATAACTCAAAATTACAAGAAGTGTTGTATATATAAAATGCTAAGTTATTTCAAGATTTTATAGAAGATTAATCAATCATATAGTTTCTTTTTCACATTACTAAAATCTTTAGAAGAAGAAGGAATTAATCAAATATATTATTGTAAATTTGCACGCAATTAATTTCTAATTGCAAACTAATGGCTACTTCAAAAATTATTATAGAAGGACTTACTTATGATGACGTTTTATTGATTCCGGCTTATTCGGAAATTTTACCACGCGAAGTAAGTATCCGATCTAAATTCACTAAAAATATTTCAATTAATACCCCAATTATTTCAGCAGCAATGGATACGGTTACCGAGTCATCCATGGCAATTGCAATGGCAAGTGAAGGAGGGATAGGTATATTACACAAAAATATGACCATATCGCAACAGGCATCTGAGGTTAAAAAAGTAAAAAGATCTGAATCGGGTATGATCATTGATCCAATAACCCTAACCAAAGATAAAGATGTTGCTTATGCAAAATCCTTAATGAAGAAATATAAAATAGGAGGGATTCCGGTTATAAATGATTCAGATGAACTAATAGGTATTTTAACCAATAGAGATTTACGATTTGAAAACCAAAATCAACGCGCTGTAGAGGAAGTAATGACAACTAAAAATTTAATTACCGCCAAAGAAGGAACTTCCTTAAAAGAAGCTGAAGAAATATTACAACAACATAAAATTGAAAAACTACCAGTTGTTAACGATAATAATAAATTGGTTGGTTTAATTACGTATAGAGATATTATAAAGGTAAGCGAAAATCCTAATGCCAATAAAGATTCATTTGGAAGATTAAGAGTTGCGGCTGCTATTGGTGTTACAGGTGATAGTTTAGAGAGGGCTTCCGCTTTGATAAAAGAAGGTGTAGATGCCTTGGTAATCGATACTGCTCATGGGCATTCAAAAGGGGTTGCCTCTATATTAAAAAAGATTAAAAAAGAATTTCCAAAAACTGATATTATTGTTGGTAATATTGCTACTGGTGACGCTGCAAAATTTTTGGTCGAAGCTGGTGCTGATGCTGTAAAAGTTGGTATTGGTCCAGGGTCAATTTGTACTACACGTATCGTTGCGGGGGTTGGATTTCCGCAACTTTCTGCTATCATGGAAGTTGCCGAAGCTATAAAAGATTCTGGAATTCCTGTAATTGCAGATGGTGGTATTCGTTATACGGGAGATATTCCTAAAGCTATAGCTGCCGGAGCCGATACAGTTATGTTGGGCTCCCTTTTGGCAGGCACAAAAGAATCCCCAGGAGAAACCATTATTTTTGAAGGTAGAAAATTTAAATCTTATCGAGGAATGGGATCCATTGAGGCCATGAAACAAGGTTCAAAAGATCGCTACTTTCAAGACGTTGAAGATGATGTTAAAAAATTGGTTCCAGAGGGTATTGTAGGTCGTGTTCCTTATAAAGGAGAAATATATGAAACCATGCACCAATTTATAGGCGGTTTACGTGCCGGTATGGGATATTGTGGCAGCAAAGATATTGCAACTCAAAAAGAAGCTAAATTTGTAAGAATTACCTCTTCGGGAATTTCTGAAAGCCACCCTCATAATGTAACCATTACAAAGGAATCACCTAATTACTCCAGAAGGTAAATATCTGATATAAAATTATATAGGGTCTGCTGAAAAACTAAATCACTAGCCTTAGTTTCTTATTTATCAA
>CAYPHN010000396.1:0-2884 GCA_964410265.1 uncultured Flavobacteriaceae bacterium
CAGCTTGGTGTGTATCCATCGTATAAGGTAAGTTCATACAAACAAATGCAACATCTATTCGTTCTAATTTTCTCATTTCAGGAATATCTTCGGTATCACCAGAGATATAAATTCTTTTATCGCCCATTTCTAATACATAACCATTACCTCTTCCCTTAGGATGTTTAGCATCTGGAGACTCTGGTAAATTATACATTGGTATAGCTTTGATTAAAATCCCCATACGTCTAATGCTTTCATTATTGTTTAGTACAATGAGATCTTGTTTAAACTTAACCGGTAATTTATCTGCAACAGCTTGCGGAGCTACAATTTTTGTATTGTTTAATTGTAGTTCATTTAAAGTTTTTTCATTTAAATGATCACCGTGAATATCTGTAATAAAAATGATATCAGGCTTTGCAATTCCTGAAAATGCAGCAGCTCCTCCATATGGATCTATATAAATCGTTTTATTATTCCATTGAAAAACTATGGTTCCGTGTAATATTGGTTGAATTATTAAATCACCTTTATCCGTTTTAATTATGTCAGATGGTGGTCTTTGTGCAATACAAAAAGTAGAAACGAAAAGCAGTAAAAATAGAGGAGCGATTTTGGAGGTCATTTTTTTAAATTTAAATAGGAATAAAGATACGAATAAATGCTTTTTAAAAAAAATTGGCAATCAAGTTAAAGTTAACCTGATTGCCAATAAAATATTCCCCCTCAAAATATTTTAGTTTTTTAAATCATTTTCAAGTTGACGAACTTTAGGAAATAAAATATTATTTTCTAAATGAATATGTTGGAAAAGATCATTGGTAAATTCTTCTAATTTATGGTATAGTGCCTTATAGGTATTACACGCGTGATCTGGTGTAGTAAAATTATTGCTTAATTCTTGTATTTTCTTAATGATATCACCGGCATTATCATGTTCGTGTTCCATCATTTTTACTGGGTTGTCAATACTGCCAAAGTGAAAATTATTTTGCTTGTTTTTTAGCATCTCTTTGATTGCAGGAAATAGAACATTTTCTTCTTTCTGCATATGTGCTAAAAGCTCGTTACCCAGGTTTTCAAATAAATTGGCAATTTCAATGTTTTCAGGGTTGTGCTCTCCGTGAACCGTTGCTACCTTTTGAGCAAACTCATTAATAATAGATATATTTTCGTTTACAAAAGTATGATGTACATTAACAATATAGTCAATTAAGAAATCCAATTTCCAATCTTTAAAATTCAAATTGGGATTGACATTATTAAAAGTTAAATTTTCTAAATCAAATATTACATCCTCAATATTAATGTCACTATTTTCACATGCTTTGGCAATTGTTTTTCCACCGCCACAACAAAAATCTATTTGGTATTTTTTAAATACAGAAGCTGCACTAATATCGTTACTAACTATTTCGGCTATTGTTTTATTTTCTAAATTATTCATGATATGTAATTTTATACAAATATAATCAATTAAAAGATAAATTAGTCTTTTAATTGATATTTAACAAAAAATTAATTATTAAGTTTTATTTGTTATACTAATATATTAAAGTTTAATATTCGTTTAGAATAGTTTTCTAATTTCACTTTTAAGTAAAGAAAGCGCCAGTTGGGTAGGACTTTCACCATCCATACTGCTTTGAATGATATTTTCTCTTAATTGTTCTGCACTATCAACAACTGTATTAGCAGCAGAGGTTCTAATATTTTGAATTGCCGCATTTTTTGCAGTGACAATAGCATTCCACCCTGAATCTGTAATATAGATTTGTTGCGCTAAATTGTGTTCAAACTCTTGCTCTATACTTTGAATCAATTTATTGTGGTAATTTATTGCGTTAGTACCTGTTGGTTTAACTCTAACCAATAATTTCGTTGGGCCAATTCGTTCTAAAAATAAAGTTAATCGTTCATAGGCTTGAAGTCGGATGGGCAAAGTTAAATTTTGTTTTTTTTTAAGCAAAATTAAATTTCTTCTTTTCTCCTCATTAGCGATATGATATTTAAAAAAGTATAGAGCTACAGTACCAGTTATTATTGCTGGTAAAGTATAGCTCAAAAGTTCAATCCATTTATTGGTTTCCATAAGTAATTGTGTAATTAAATTATATCAAAAATAATTGATGTTTTGAAACTAACAATGTTTTTTTGGGAAAAGTGAAAATTATCATAATAATCGCAATAAATAAACAGTATTTTTACGAATTATTAACAATTTTCCTATTCAATTAAGAATGCTTTAGTATTTAATAGGTAAGAGAAAATGGTTTTTATAATTTATGGTTGGCAATAGATTTAAATTAATTAAACGAATAAAAAACAATATTGAAATTGAATAAAATAATATCAATATTTTTCAACTATTTGATAGTCAAATATTAATATTCCATTCTTGTTTTGTAATAAAAGAAATTATTCACTATGTTTGAGAGTTGGTAGCAAGCGAAAAATAAAATGAATGAGTAAAATATTGAAATACATATTATTTAGAACTGTTTTAGTAATAATTACGTTACACGCTGTTGTTCCACATCCTCATTCAGACGAATTAACAAATGAAGAGCATTTTGAGCTTCATAAAGAATCAAATTCACTTATTGGAATTATAAGACTCACATTTCACGAGAGTGATGATGAAAATTTAGATAATCTTATTTTTGCTGAATATGAAAGTGTTAAGAAAATAGATTCCAATCATAAGTATCCGAAAGTTTCTTTATTCAATAAGATTCAATTGATAGTTGAAAAAAGAGAAACGATAAAAATAGTAAAATGGGATACTAACAATTTTAATAGATTACTTTTTGTTAAACTGAATGGATTAAGAGGTCCTCCTTTATCTACTTAATCATTTCAGGAAATTATAAATATAATAATAACAAAAAATAAAATTTAA
>CAYPHN010000397.1:0-2881 GCA_964410265.1 uncultured Flavobacteriaceae bacterium
TTTCCAATCATCCGGTAATCCCTTATAAATAGTTTTTAAACTATCCTGGGTATTTTGTAATGCTGTTTGAAAACTATGTTGACCAGGAAAGCTAGATCCATCAGCCAACCAAACGGTTAAACTTTTTGACCCCAATTGGTTCCCTATACGAATTGCATCTAGATTATGAGCAATGGCCTGTTCTCTTACAGCTTCACTCGTATTACAAAGAGAACCATATTTATAGCTCTCCGCTGTATTTTTTTGATCTTGAAAAGTATTCGAATTTACAGCATCAAATTTAATATCTAATGATGATGCCAATTCTTTAATAGCCTTATAATCTTTTGGCACATCCCAAGGAATATGTAAAGAAACAGCTCCCGCTGTTTGGGTTAATGAATGAATCAAACCTACATCTTCAATCTTTTGCTCTAAACTTGATGGTTCTCCATAAAACGAAAAACGTCCAAAACGTGTTCCTCCAGCTCCTAGTGCCCAACTCGGAATCGCAACCTGAAACGCAGCTAATTTTGTAATAATACTCTCTACAGTATATCCTTTATTAGTTAATTGATTGACTAAAAAATTGTAGTTTTCTTTATGCGAATTCATACTTGCATTATTAATATCAAGTATTTGTTCTTTTTTTATCTTCATAATTTAAATTTAAAATAAGAAATTCCACAAATCTTTTGGGGATTCATGAAACTTCTTAAAAACTAACTCAAAATTAATCTATATTTTTATCGTACAAATGCATTGGCCATGCCACCATCCACATTAATAATATTACCTGTTGATTTGTTGAGGATAGCTACCAATGAAAACACACCATTAGCAATGTCTTCAGGATAAATTATTTCATTTAATAAATTTCTTTTTGCATAAAAATCGGGTAATTCTTCTACTGTAATTCCGTTAGCTTTGGCTCTCCCTTCTGCCCAATCACCTTCCCAAATTTTACTTCCTACAATTACGCCATCTGGGTTTACAACATTCACTCTGATTTTATCCTTTCCTAACTCAGCTGCTAATAACCTAGACATATGTTGTTGGGCAGCTTTTGCGGTTCCATAGGCTACATTGTTTGGCCCAGCTACCAATCCGTTTTTACTCGCAATGGATATAAAGTCTCCTCCAAATCTTTGTTTACGCATAATTTCAACCGCTTGTTTTGACAAGTAGAATTGCCCTTTTACCAAGATATCTTGTAAAATATCCCAATCTTTATCTGTGGTATCTTCTAACGGCTTTGAAATAGCCAATCCTGCACTGTGTACAACAATATCAACACCACCAAATTCTAAACAAGCTTTTTTATAGGCATTTGCAATAGAATTACTATCTGTAACATCACAAACTACATAGGTTGAAATATCGTTTTTAAAAGTAGCATTTGCCTCAATTAATCTTTCTTCTGCAATATCGGTAAGCACAATGTTTGCTCCTTCTGCAGCTAATTTATCAGCAATTGCTTTGCCAATTCCTCCCCCTGCACCAGTAACCAATGCCACTTTTCGAGACAAGGGTTGTTCTTTGGGCATACGTTGTAGTTTGGCTTCTTCTAACAACCAATATTCAATATCAAATGCTTCTTGCCTTGGTAATGAGGTATATGAAGTGATAGCCTCTGCACCACGCATCACATTAATAGCATTGATATAAAACTCGCTTGCCACTCTTGTGGTTTGTTTGTTTTTTGCAAAACTAAACATCCCAACGCCAGGGTAAATAATGATCACTGGATTGGCATCACGCATTTCTGGGCTGTTGTCATTTTTACAGGTATTGTAATAGTCTGCATATTTAGCTCTATAGGCCGCAAAGGCAGGTTCTATTTTTTTTAAGATTGTATCTGTATCATTTAGGTTCTCATCTTTGTCTAAATTTAACACCAAGGGTTGAATTTTTGTTCTCAAGAAATGATCAGGGCAAGAGGTCCCCATAGGAGCCAATCGTGCCAAATTATGACTATTGATGTACTCCATAACTACTGGACTATCGGTAAAATGACCAATCATTCTATTTTCTGAAGAACATAAACCTCTTAACAAAGGCATTAATTGTACTGCTTTATCTGTACGATCTGCCTCTGGCAAACTCTTTAATTTTTGCCCTCCAAAAACAGCCCCTTTTTCTTTTATTTTTTCTTCTATATATTCAGATGCCTTTTCAATAACCTCCAAACTATTCATGTAGCATTCAAATGAGGTATCGCCCCAAGTAAATAAGCCATGACTTCCTAATACAATTCCACGAATCCCAGGATTATCTGCCAAACATTGCTCTAACATCAAACCTAATTCGAACCCAGGTTTTTTCCAAGGCACCCATCCCATAGTATCTCCCCAAATCTCTTTGGTTACTTGTTCGCTATTTTCGGCTGCCGCAACTGCAATTAAGGCATCTGGATGTAAATGATCTATATGTGCAAAAGGTAATAAACCATGTAATGGTGTATCGATTGATGGTGCTTTACTATCTAAATCATAAATACAATGATCAAACAAGCCTACCATACGATCTTCATCTTTTAGACCTCCATACACATTTTTTAAATCGCGAAGTCTCCCTGTATATAAACCGGCTATTCCCGCTCTGTTTAAAGTGCCAATATCTCCACCCGAGCCTTTCACCCACATCACTTCAACCTCTTCATTAGTTAAAGGGTCTTTTTCGATGGTTTTGCAACTTGTATTTCCACCACCATAATTTGTAATTCTTAAATCAGCTCCTAATATGTTAGATCTGTATAAAAATAGTTCTACTTGATTATCACCATATGATAACGCTTTTTCATCATTCCACAAATAATCTACATGGTTAAATTTGGCTAATGTTTTTTTCATAAAATATTATGTTATTTATTCGTGAAATTTTAATAGATTCACAAAAGTAA
>CAYPHN010000398.1:0-2849 GCA_964410265.1 uncultured Flavobacteriaceae bacterium
TTTCTAATATCCGGACAATCTTCTTTAAAGGTGATACCCAAAACAAGTATATTCGAATTGTTTACGGTAATTCCTTTTCTAATCATCAATTTTATAGTTTCTTTCGCCACATAAGGCCCCATACTATCATTCAATCTTCTTCCAGATAAAATAATTTCAGGATTATAACCTAATTCCATTGCTTTATGCGCCAAATAATACGGATCAACACCTATACAATGACCTCCAACCAAGCCTGGTTTAAAAGGTAAAAAATTCCATTTGGTTCCTGCTGCTTCTAAAACATCATTGGTATCGATATTCATCAAACGAAATATCTTAGACAATTCATTTACAAAAGCAATATTAACATCTCGTTGCGCATTTTCAATAACTTTAGCCGCTTCTGCAACTTTAATGGTTGCAGCTTTATATGTACCCGCAACAATTATCGATTTATAAACTTCGTCTACATAATCTGCTATCTCTGGTGTTGATCCAGAGGTGATTTTTAAAATTTTTGTTACGGTGTGTTCTTTATCTCCTGGGTTTATTCTTTCAGGGGAATAGCCTAAATAAAAATCTTTATTAAACTTAAGGCCAGAAAATTTTTCTAAAATGGGCATACATTCATCTTCAGTTGCACCAGGAAATACTGTAGATTCATAAACAACCACATCGTCACTTTTTAGTATTTTACCTACACTTTCACTTGCTTTATAAAGTGGTGTCAAATCTGGTCGGTTATTTTTATCAACCGGAGTTGGAACTGTTACTACATAAAAATTGGCATCTTTAATTTCTTCTAATTTACATGTTAGCCATAAACCTGTCTTATTTTTTTGTAATGATTCTAATGCATCTACATTTACTGATTTTAGTTCATCAGGTGAAGTTTCTAAGGTATGATCCTTATTACTTTTTAGTTCATCAACTCGAGTTTGATTTATGTCAAAACCAATTACCTGATATTTTTTTGCAAACTCAACTGCGAGGGGCAAACCCACATAGCCTAAGCCAATAATTGCAATTTTTGTATTCTTCATGTCTTCTTCTTTTAAGCTTGGTAAATTTAACCAAAAATAGTTTTTAAAATAAATTTTAAATCTCCTATCAATGACCAATTTGTAATGTATTTTTTATTAATTCTAACTTTTTCTTTCCAAATTACCTCATCGTTATATTTTAGAGGGTCCTTTTGCAAATCGAGTAACTCTTCTTCATCTTTAAATTGTAATGTTGCAGGACCCGTAATACCAGGTTTTACAGAAAGAATAATTCGATCTTCACCTTGTAATTTATCTGCATAACCTTTAACGTCGGGTCTAGGGCCAACAAAACTCATGCTGCCCAATAAAACATTAAATAATTGTGGTAATTCATCTAATTTGAACTTTCTTAAATATTCTCCAAAAACAGTAACTCTAGCATTATTTTTTATATAAATAAATAAGCCATCATCATCTCCCTGCATAGTTCTAATCTTAAACATTACAAACATTTTAGCATGTTGCCCAACGCGTTGTTGGGTATATAAACCAAATTTCTTTGTGGATATTGTGGCCAATATGATTAACAATAAAATTGGAAAGAAAAAAATCAATGACCCAATTAATGCGAGTAAAAGATCAAACATTCTTTTCAACACATGTTGTTCCCTATTTAAACCTTTTACATTTTTCAAAAAATTATTATTTATTAGAAGCGCTTTAAAATGCGTTGCATCAGAGAGATTTTTTCATTTTGGTGATATCCGTTGCCATACTTTCCGTAACCATAGCCGTAACCATATCCATACCCATAACCTGCTCCATATTTGTTTTTCACTTCAAAATCATTCAAAACATAACTAATATTCTTTACTTCATTATTTTCATATTTTACATCAATCATTTTAGGCATTCCTCTTTGTGTATAATTTTGTCGGATCATATAGATTATTGCATCAGAATAATTAAATAATTCTAATGCGTCAGCAACCAATCCAACAGGAGGTGTGTCAATAATTATGTATTCATACTTTTTCTTGAGTTTTTCAAACAACTCATTTGTATAGTCACTAATAAGCAATTCAGAAGGGTTTGGTGGAACAGGACCCGAAGTAATTATATCTAAATTATCAATTCCTGAAAAAGTTGTAACCTCCTCTAATGATTTTTCACCAATTAAATAATTTACAACACCTATGGAGTTATCAGCTTTAAAATCGGCATGCATTTTTGGTTTACGTAAATCCAAACCAACTAGAATTGTTTTTTTTCCGCTTAAAGCAAAAACAGTTGCCATGTTCTCAGCACAAAGTGTTTTCCCTTCACCACTTACCGAAGATGTAATTACAATAGTTTTTGAAGAGCTTTTATTATTGAATAAAAATTGTATGTTTGATCGCAGTGCCCTAAATGATTCTGCTATAGTAGAATTTGGTTTTCTATGAACCACCAACCTATCTTTATCATGTCTGTTTTTTCCAATAACCCCTAAAACCGGTATTTTATATGATTTTTCTATCTCTTCAACTGTTTGTATTTTATTGTTTAAAGTTTCTTTAGTAAGCACATATAACATTGGCAATATGGTACCTAACATTAAAGCTATTAAATAATTAAATGGTTGTTTCGGACTTATTGGCATCTGTCCAACATCTTTTGCTATATCCAATATTTTTATATCTGAAACATTGGCAGCAATTGCAGTACCCGCCTCATAACTTTTTTGTTTTAAATAATTATAATTGGCTTCCGTAATATTGTATTTTCTTTGAAAATTAAGTAACTTTTGCTCTTTAGGAGAAAGCCTATTTAGCTTAGAGTTAATCTTTGTCAACCTTTTGTTAACACTATTCAAATTATTTTTTAAAATACTTTTTAAAG
>CAYPHN010000399.1:0-2846 GCA_964410265.1 uncultured Flavobacteriaceae bacterium
ATACTTTTTTTGCAGGCCATGTAAAAAATTTCGCAAAAACTGATCTTTGCAAACCATATATTTAGGATGACTAGGTTTCCTAAAAAAAGCACCTAACTCAGCTTTACCAATTCGCATATCTACCAAAGACATAATTTCTACAATTTGATCATCTTTTAAATTTAAAGCAATCCTTAATTTTCTAAAAATAATATTGTTATTTAATTTGTTTTCTGGTATCATAGGTGGCCCATCTTTTTTACCACGCTTTTCATTTATTAAACCATTTAAAAAGTTAGCCAGTTGATTGTCTGAAAGTTCTACATAAGTAGTATGATCCTCTTTTTTTAACCAATCACTTACCTGTGAACGTGTAACTTTAAGTCCTGCAGAGTCAAATATTTTAATCATTTTTGAATCATTATAATCAAAAATATATCTAATCTGACGTATTATATCGTTGTTTGTCAATATTTGTTTTTTTAGTTTTGTTGTATAGAAATTCTACATCTACATTGTTTTATTTAATTCTTTTGCCCTTATGATAAAAACCTAATTGACACCTGTTAGTTCCATTCTTCAAAGGTGCTTTTTATTAATCTAGCACCATCCATTAAGGATAACAGCCATAGCACCTTGTTTATCGATTCATAAATATAAGAAATAATCTAAATGAATTCAAAATTAGTGACTAGAAACAACCCTTTAATTAATCTAATGACCAAACAACTGTGGCTATATGCTCCATTCAATATTCTTAAAATGTTGTATTGTGCAGGTGAAATTATCAAAAGGATTTAATACCGTCTTTAATTGATGCATATACTAACTGTGTGTAGTTAGTAAGTTTGCTGCAACATTCGATTTAAGCCTTTTTTGTTTTTCATTATGTAGGAATATATCTCCTATGCAAATGTAGAAATTATTTTTTAATGAAAAAAACAATTCATTTGAGGAAATAGCTTGTTTTGTGCTATAGAAATCAGCCGTATTAATTATCCTAAACTTTGGTTTGGTACAAAGCCACAATGAATTGTGGCCATCCTACACCTTACTTTTCTAATTAAATCAAGAACAATTTTCTGTTGTTTTTCTTTTATAGTATTATTTTTAAGTACCTGGTAGTAAGCTTGTTTGCTAACCCCGAAGCATTGATAGACCCATTTCATTTTGAAAGGTTTATTCTCTTTTTTTCTATCTGCTTTGCTAACGCTTCGGGCAAATACTTTTTTGATAAATGCTCTCCTGTAATATTTTCGAAATCAGCTATAATATCTTGCTGAAATTCTTTTACAAACTCCAGTTCTTCTATGCGTTCACGTAGTTTTTTAATTTCATCGTTTTTGCTCATTGCTTTGGTTTTATTATCAAAGTTACTCAACTTCTTTAACCAGTAGGCGATGGAACTACGAGATACTCCATACTTTTTGGAAGCGTAATTGGCAGAAATTTGTCCATTATTGATTTGGTCAATGATCGAAAGTTTAAGGTCAAAACTGAATTTTTGATACTCTTTTTTTCGACAGGTACTGTTTTGTGTTTTCATAAGTGACTATAATTAAATGTTTAATTTTTAGTCAACCTATTTTAGGACGAGACCTCTTGTCATATTGCACACAACGATTAGTGTAAGAATAGTAAGGGATTAAAATGCGCTTACTTTTCGGTTTAGCACTTAGCCAAATTTACAATTTTTCTTTTAAAATAGACACGCAAAATTGTAAATTTTGCGGACTTTGTAAAATGCACTGAACTTTGATTTAAGCACCAAAATCCTTATTATTTTTACACTTTGTTGTGCGTTCGGCATTATGCAATTTCTAATTTCGTATTGTCCAAAATCACATTAAAATTAATTTCTGCTTTTAACGCTTTAAACACACGAATTATCGTTTCGATAGTTGCACTATTCGCATTGTTTTCAAGTTTTGAGATTTGAGATTTGTTAACTCCTATTAATTTTCCTAATTTTTCTTGAGTTAATTTCTTTTCCTTTCGAGTTGTTCTTATCATTTGTCCTAATAAATCCATTCTTAACTCGTATTCGTATTCATCTCTCTCTTTTGTTCCTTTTTTTCCGATATACTTATCTTCCATTTCGGATAAACTATATGTTTTCATTTTTGCCATAATCTTAATTTTATTCGTTCAAGTATTGGTTCATTATTTGTTCCGCTCTATCGATTTCCTTTTTTGGTGTTTTTTGAGTTTTTTTGATAAATCCATTTGTTGCAATTACGAATGTATTCTCCTTGCTTTTTTTGTCCCAAAACGCAAGTAATCTTATTTGTTTATTGGAAAATCGGACTTTAAATTCCCAAATATTTTTATTTAATTTCTTGAAGAATTTTGAATGGTTTGTTTGTTCCGATGTCCGAATATTTTGGAATAATTTTTTGTGAGTTTTCTTATCTAAAGTTCCGATAAACTCGTCAGCACTTTCCAAAAATATTGTCTTAAAATTCTTCAACTTGATTTATTTTAAGCAAAAATACAAAAAGTTTCGATATTTAGCAACTTTTAATGTGCGTTTCTCATTTTTCGGCTGACGCACAACGGTTAGTATAAGAATAGTAGCCGACTTCGGAACTCATATCTTTCAATTTATGATGAAGTTGAAGCGGGCTACAATCCCTGAATTTACTACTGTCTCGGCTATTATTTTTATACATTGTTATCGGCTTTTTTTCTATTCTGTTCTTATTGTTATTTTGAAAAGTCAGGGGAACCATTCGATTGGATAATATATTCAAATGTAACTTCGTCATTTTCAGCACCTCTAGTGTCGTCTTTAATTGCAATAATTTTAATTGCAGCATAAAACCCATTAGTGTTTTGAAGAATGGCAATTTGATTAATATTTGGTC
>CAYPHN010000400.1:0-2840 GCA_964410265.1 uncultured Flavobacteriaceae bacterium
TTGACCACTAATATAGAGTCGTAATGATCTTAATTTCATTCTATTTAACGCAGTTTCCGTGAAATTATAGCCCAATGAGATGTTTTTTAATCTTACATAACTGGCATCTTCTATCCATCGGTCAGAAGTTACAAAACTTCTACTAGAAGTAGCCATTGGTATATTTGTATCCGTATTTGTTGGTGTCCAACGGTTAAGTGCTGCGGTTGTGGCATTTGTTCTGCCATTTAACGCGCCCAATTCCATAAGTGTATAATTTAACATTTCACCACCTTGCGATCCTTGAATAAACATATTTAGACTAAAGTTTTTAAAGCTTAAATCGTTATTCCAACCCCAAGTAAAATTTGGGTTAGGATCTCCAATAATGGTACGATCTTCTTCGGTTAATGCTCCATCACCATTCAAATCTCTAAAGCTTTCACCACCTACACCTTCACCACCAACTAATATTAGATCTCCAGGTTGAGAAACTCCTTCATAAACAAAACCCCAAAAAGTACCTACTGATTGGCCTTCTCTTAATAGTTGTGTGTTTCCACCACCAGGAAGCGGAGATGAAGAGGTAAAGATATCATTACCATCTGTAATATTTTCAGGAAGTTTTATAATCTCATTCTTAACGAACGAGATATTAAAATTCGTATTCCATTTTAAATCTCCTTCCAAAATGCCCGCGTTTACAGCAAATTCAAATCCTCTGTTTTCAACAGTACCTATGTTTTTAAGTTGATCTCTAAATCCGGTAAAAGGAGGTACAGGTTCTCTAAACAAAAGATCTTCGGTTGTCATAACATAATAATCTAATACAAAACCTATTCTGCCTTTCATGATTTCAAGATCAACACCTATATCTAATTGCGTTGTAGTTTCCCAAGTTAAATCTCCATTACCTAGTTGGCTAGGGTATAAAGCCAAAACTTGACTATCTTGCACTGTTGTAAATATATTTGAAAAGAAGTATTGTGATTGGTATGGACGTATTGCTTGATTACCTACTTGTCCCCAACTGGTACGTAGCTTTAAAGAGCTAATCGTGTTAGAATCTTTTAAAAAGTCTTCGTTAGAAATTTTCCACCCAAAAGCTGCTGATGGGAAAAATGCATATTTGTTGTTTATTGCAAAAGGAGATGCTCCTTCTCTACGGGCAGTTAAAGTAAACAAATATTTGTCATTTAACGTATAATTTAATCTTCCAAAAAATGCTTCGTATTCCGTTTCAACCAATCTTGAACTTATGAAAGGTGGGTTTGAGGAAGCACCTAAATTCCAAAATGAAAAAGAATCAGAAATAAACCCTGATGCAATGGTACTGGTTCTTTCCGATCTATCTTTTTGAAAAGAATAACCTACCATTACAGTAAGATCATGAATCTCTTTAAAAGTATTGGTGTAGGTTAAGTAGTTTTCACTTAAAAAAGTAGTGTTTTTTGTAAAACTCAAAGTAGCTTCACCTCCATTTGCTTCACCTCGTTGTAATGTTGTAGGATAAAATTGCCCAAATCTATTATTGCTAATTGTACTACCAATTGTAGTTTTAAATTGTAAACCTTCAACAATGTTAATTTCCATATACGCACTACCTTGAAATAAATCTTGTACCGTTTCATTTGTAAGTTCTGTTGCCATGGCATATGGATTATCTATAGGAAAACCTCTATTTGCAATTCTAAAATTACCTTGAGAATCTCTAATTGATTGTGTTGGCATAAATTTGTACGCACCCGATATAACACCAGTTTGTGAAGCATCACCACCTTCTTGGGTTCTGGTTCCTTCCTGTTCAGCTCTTCGAGCAAATAAACTAGCTCCAAAATTAAATGTTTTTGATGCTTTTATATCAATATTAGAGGTAATAGAATACCTTTTATATCCTGAATCTAGAACAATACCTTCTTGATCATATACCGCACCAGATAAATAATAGTTTACTTTTTCTGTACCTCCATCTATAGAAAGTTGATAGTTTTGAATACCACCTTTTCTGTATATCTCATCTTGCCAATCTGTTCCTTCACCTGTTAATTGAGGTACATAACTTGGGTCGATTTCTTGAATGTAACTTGTGAATTGATCTGCGTTAAGCAAATCTAAACGATTTACCTCTTCTTGAGATGACCATGAAGAAGAAAAATTGATTCGTGTCTTTCCATCTTTACCTCTTTTGGTATTAACAATAACAACACCATTTGCGCCTCTTGCACCATAAATTGCAGTGGCAGATGCATCTTTAAGTATTTCCATAGATTGGATATCTTCTGGTGGTGGTATTGCGCCTCCAATTAATCCATCAACAACAATCAAAGGATTGTTACTGGCATTTATGGAAGTGTTACCCCTGATCTGAATGTTATAACCAGATCCAGGTTGACCATTAGTAGCTTGCACAGTAACACCCGCTGCTCTACCTTGTATTGCTTGAATAGCATCTACGGCAGGGTAAGCAATTAAATCTTCGGCGGATACTGAGACTACAGAACCTGTAAGGTCACTTTTTTTGACACTACCGTAACCTATAACTACAATTTCATCTAATTGTGAGGCTCCTTGAATAAGCAAAACATTAAGTGTAGTGCTACTACCAATTTCAATAACTTGAGTTTTGTAGCCTAGATAAGAGATTTCCAACGATACACTGTTGTTCGGAACTTCGATGGTGTAATTTCCATCAAAATCTGTTGATACTCCAATTGATGTACCTTGAATTAATACACTAACACCTGGTAGTGCAGACCCATCGTTGCTGTCTGTAACTTTACCCGAAATTTCGTATTTCTGGGCATAAAGTTGAAAAGAACACAGCAAAATAAATGTGAAAATAAAAATTTTTTTCATAATAA
>CAYPHN010000401.1:0-1956 GCA_964410265.1 uncultured Flavobacteriaceae bacterium
TTGTTTAAATTAGTACTTATCTTAATTATATAAGTATCTGATACATCTATATTTACATATTTTTTAATTCGTTAAGTAGTTTTGTCAACGCGCTTTTAGCATCACCAAAAAGCATGGAGGTTTTTTG
The DNA here is from genome assembly GCA_964410265.1 of uncultured Flavobacteriaceae bacterium. Lineage (GTDB taxonomy): Bacteria > Bacteroidota > Bacteroidia > Flavobacteriales > Flavobacteriaceae > Lutimonas. Next base: position 128 of record CAYPHN010000401.1, read on the forward strand.
ATTGTAGAAAAGTTCATTTTCAATGCCGGCATAGCCAGGTTTCATACTTCTCTTATTTACAATTATATGTTTTGCCTTTTCAACATCGAGAATTGGCATACCATATATAGGGCTAGAAGGATCATTATGTGCTGCAGGGTTTACAACATCGTTAGCACCTACAACAAATACTACATCGGTACTTTGAAATTCAGGATTAATATTTTCCATTTCCACTAATTTATCATAATCTACATTGGTCTCGGCCAATAAAACGTTCATATGACCAGGCATTCTTCCTGCAACAGGGTGGATAGCGTATTTAACATCAATTCCTTTGCTGGTTAATAATTGTTCTAATTCATGAATTACATACTGTGCTTGTGCAACTGCTAGACCATAACCAGGAACAATAATCACTTTTTGTGAATAATTCATCAATATAGCAACATCACTTGCAGATGCTTCTTTTACAGTGCCTTTCATTTTGGTATTAAATAACGCTTCGGTATTATTGTCTTCACCAAATGCTCCAAAAATAACATGAGCAAGGGGCCTATTCATGGCATTACACATAGCAAGCGTTAAGATTGTACCAGCTGATCCCACTAAAATACCTCCAGTAAGCATTACCATATTACCATACAAGAAACCTCCAAAAGCAGCAGCTAATCCTGTAAAGGAATTTAATAGAGAGATCACTACAGGCATATCTGCCCCTCCAATAGGTAAGACAAATAAAGTTCCATAAAGCAGAGCGGCAAAGAATAGGAGGTAGACATAAATTGAATTGTCAATGCCACTTATTATAATATAAGATCCAAACGCTAAAATTGCAATTAAGAGCACATTGTTTAAGATATTATACTTTGGTAAACGAATTGGGTTATTAAGTGTACCGTTAAGTTTCGCCCAGGCAATCATACTACCTGAAAATGAAACACTACCAATAATCATTGCAGCGATAATTGTTAAAATTGATAATTGATTTCCTATATAATGTTGAAATTCAATTAATCCGATTAAAGCAGCACTAGCTCCTCCCATACCATTAAAAAGTGACACTAATTCTGGCATTTTGGTCATGTCAACCTTTTTGGCAACGATCCAACCCATAATAGTTCCAATTATTATGGCAATAGCAATTAGACTATATATTAAAAGAGGTACTTCTCCTTGGTATAAAAAAATAGTACCAAAAATTGCCAATGTCATACCAGCAGCTGCAATTAAATTGCCTCTCCTTGCTGTTTCTGGATTACCGAGCATTTTTAAACCTAATATGTAGGATATTGATGCTAAAACATAAATAAGCTCTAAACTAAAAATATATTCCATTATTTTTTCTTTTTAAACATTTCTAACATGCGGTCCGTAACTACAAAGCCACCAACCACATTTAATGTACCTAACAATACTGCTACAAAGCCTAATGCAAGTGCTAATATATTAGTTGGATCAGTACCTAACATAACCAAGATGGCACCGATAATTACAACACCGTGAATTGCATTTGCTCCCGACATGAGGGGCGTGTGTAAAACTGCCGGTACATGCCCTATAATTTCAACTCCAACAAATATCATTAATATTACTATGTATATTATTTGAAGGTTATTACTGATAAAATCAATTAATTCATTCATAATCTATTTTTTTTGTCCGTTTTTTCTGATTAATCCTTCATATATTATTAAGGTTTCATCAGTAATTTCATCATCAAAATCCCATTTAAATGCATTGTTTTCTGTTAAATGCATGATAAAATTGTACATATTTTTCGCGTAAAGGTCACTAGCATTGGTAGATACACTTTCTGGGGCAATAGTTGCTCCAATTATTTTCACCCC
>CAYPHN010000401.1:1978-2818 GCA_964410265.1 uncultured Flavobacteriaceae bacterium
TCAAAGCACAATTACCACCTTGTGCTGCCGCTAAATCAATTATTACAGCCCCATTTTGCATTTGGTCAACCTGTTTTTCAGTAATAAGTACAGGTGATTTTCTACCGGGTACCATTGCTGTGGTTATTACCAAGTCTGCTTTAAAAAGTGATTTGTTAACCGCTTCCTTTTGCCTTTCAGCATAGTTTTTAGAAGCAACTTTTGCATATCCGCCTTCAAATATTTCTCCATCATTATTTACCATAATAAATTTGGCTCCTAAAGATTCTACTTGTTCTTTGGTTTCTAACCTAATATCGGTTGCCTCCACAATAGCACCAAGTCTTTTTGCCGTTGCTATAGCCTGTAAACCTGCTACACCAACACCATAAACCAATACTCTTGAAGGGGTTATTGTACCGGCAGCGGTCATCATTAGTGGAAAAATTTTTGTCATTTCATAAGCTCCTTTAATAACAGCTTTATAACCAGCCAAATTGTTTTGAGAGCTTAGAACATCCATATCCTGAGCTCTAGAAATTCTCGGCATGGCATCCATAGAAAATGCGGTAGCACCTATTGTCGCAATTTTTTTTATTAATTCAGGATTTGATTTATGGAACAACTGACACATCAAAATATGTTTTTTGTCTAATAATTTTAAGCCATCATCATCAAATGGGTTGATTTTAATAAGAATTTGGGCTTCTTTATAAACAACACCTCTTCTTTCAATAAGAGCACCGGCCTTTTCAAAATCGGAGTTTTTAAATTTTGAAGAATTACCAGCATCTTCTTCTACAATTATTTCAAAATCTTTTTCAAGTTCGTCTGTCCATGCTCCAGGCTTTGATCTCTCTT
>CAYPHN010000402.1:0-2811 GCA_964410265.1 uncultured Flavobacteriaceae bacterium
TCTAAGTTTGGTAGAAAAAATTAGAACACATAAAACTTTAAATGAAAAATTTGATATCGACTATTTTTCATTTGGCGAAACATTACGCAGTAGTTCAGAATTTAATTTTCAAGAAAATCAAACAAATATTTACCAGTCATTAGATGCCTTGAACAAAATAGCAAATAAAGAGATTTCACCAATAATTTTGATAAGTGATGGCAATCAAACTTATGGCAATGATTATAGGTACTTTAATGCAAAACAACCTATATATTCTATCGTTGTTGGAGATACTACGCATTTTTCAGATTTGGAGATTAGTAGGATAAATGTAAATACCTCTTCATATTTAGATAATAAATTTCCGGTTGAGGTTTTTATTAATTATGAGGGTATAAAAAAAATTAAGTCAAAATTTGTTGTTGAAAATAAAGGTCAAATTGTATATAGCCAAACAATTCAATTTTCTTCTGATATAAAAGGGGAACACTTTGCATTTAAATTACCAGCAAATAAAATTGGTAAACATTTGTATCAGGCAAAAATTCAACCTTTTTCAAAGGAAAGAAATACCATCAATAATATAAAAAACTTTAGTATTGATATTGTTGATGAAAAAACACAAATTGCTATTGTTTACGATATACTACATCCCGATATTGGTATGGTAAAAAGAGTGATAGAATCTAATCCCAGACGAAATGTAGTATTGATGGATTTAAATACTTCAGTGCATTATGATATGGATAGCGATGTGTTTGTATTATATCAACCCAATAGCAAGTTTGATGAAATATTTAAATGGATAAAGAGTAAGAAAAAAAACTATTTTATCATTACGGGAAATCAAACAGATTGGAATTTTTTAAATAACATACAAAACGATTTCAAACGTGTAACATCTTTTGATACACAAAGTTATGGAGCCAAATACAACAATTTATTCAGTACCTTTAATACGGAAGATATTGGTTTTGAAGACCTACCTCCAATAGAAGATGCTTTTGGAAAAATTGATATTGCAGTAGCTTATCAGACTTTATTATTTCAAAGTATTAACGGGGTACAATTACAAGACCCACTTTTGATAACCATTTCAAATATTAATGAACGTCGTGTTGTATTATTTGGTGAGAATATATGGAAATGGAGGGCTTTAAGCTATTCTTTTACCCAATCTTTTGAGAAATTTAATCAGTTTTTTAATGGATTGATTCAATTTTTAACCATTTCTAAGAATAATACTACCATCGATCTAGATTTTGAACCTTTTTACTATGCAAATGATGTGATAAAAATTAAAGCAAAAAGTTATGACGATAATTTAAATTTTGACAAAAATGCAAACTTAGAATTGTTTTTAAATGATAACAACAATGGTATTCCATTTTATTTGAACGGCTTTAATTACGAAGTGCAGTTACCTGAATTAAAAAGTGGCGATTATTCTTTTAAAGTTAGAAACTCTCAAAATTCAAATCAAATTACAGGCGCTTTTACTGTGGCTAAATATGCAGTGGAGCATGAAATTCTATCGGCCAATGTACGCGGGTTAAAAACGATTGCAAAGAATTCTAAAGGTTTGAGTTACTTTCCAAAAGAAACAGATAAATTAATTAATTTATTGATTAAAAATCAAAGTTTTACAAGTATACAAAAAGAAAATAAAAAAATTATTTCTTTAATCGATTGGAGATGGTATTTAAGTGTAATTATTCTATCTTTGACATTGGAATGGTTTATAAGAAAATATAGAGGATTGATATAAAATTCACTTATATTTCTAAAAAAAAAGGAACAATTATAATGTATCGCATTATATAATTTAATTTTTATACAAAGAATATTTAATTTAAAATTTAAGAATTTATGGCACAACAACCACAATTACAATTCCCAAAAGGGATCTTACCTTTAGTATTTATAGGAATTATTGCAATAATTTTTATTTCAAAATCAACTGTAACCTTAGATGCTGGTGAAGCTGGTGTATTATGGAAACGATTTGATGGAGGGGTAGTAACAGATCAACCACCTTTAGGAGAAGGATTTCATTTGGTGGCTCCATGGAACACTGTTATTGTTTATGAAGTAAGACAACAAGAACTTACAGAGAGAATGAAAGTATTATCGTCTAATGGATTAGATATTCAATTAGAGGCAACAGCCTGGTATCAACCGAGAATAGAAGACTTGGGTAAATTACACCAAACCAAAGGGCAAAATTATTTAGATAGAGTTTTAAAACCAGCAATGCGTTCTGCAACAAGATCAGTTGTTGGAAGATATACTCCAGAACAAATATATTCTTCAAAAAGAGATGTAATTCAAGAAGAGATTTTTGATGAAACGGTTAAGATAGTAGAGAATCAGTATATTCAAATGAATGATATTTTGGTACGTGATGTAACTTTGCCTGGAGCAATTAAAGATGCTATTGAAAGAAAATTGGATCAAGAACAACAATCATTAGAATATGAGTTTAGATTGATAACAGCAAAAAAAGAAGCTCAAAAACAAATAATTGAAGCGCAAGGTAAAGCAGATGCCAATAGAATATTAAGCGCTTCATTAACCGATAAGATTTTACAAGACAAAGGTATTGAAGCAACTTTAAGGTTGGCTGAGTCAACAAATTCTAAAGTTGTTATAATTGGAAGCAGTAAAGACGGAATGCCAATTATATTAGGAAATAACTAATATTACATTTTCTTAAAATTATTAAAAAATAGGACTTTTATAAGTCCTTTTTTTATTGCTTCTTGTTAAAAGTATTTAGTATTTTTAAGTCTTAATTCAATAAACTACCATGAAAAAATTATTAAATAT
>CAYPHN010000403.1:0-2808 GCA_964410265.1 uncultured Flavobacteriaceae bacterium
GCGTATTGCTTCCAATTTTTAATAAAATTCTTTTTTTATCTGATTTGCCCATCTCCTAATACATACCATTTGTTAGTTACTAAATGTTGTAAACCCATCGGTCCTCTATGATGTAGCTTATCGGTACTAATTGCCAATTCTCCACCCAAACCAAATTGAAATCCATCTGTGAATCTTGTAGAGGCATTGTGATAAACTACAGCCGCATCAACAGATTCTAAAAATTCATCAGCCACAATCTTATTTTCACTGATAATTACCGCCGAATGACCTCCACCATATTTGTTGATTTTTGTAATAGCCTCTTCTACAGAATCAACGGTTGCAATAACAATTTTATAATCTAAAAATTCTTCATACCAGGTATCTTCATTAGGTATATGTGTTACACCTTCTAATTTTGAAGTCACCTCGTCGCCAAGAATTTCAACCTTATGTGTTTTTAATTTCTCAATCAATTTGCGGATAAAAGCATCAGCGTCTACCAGATTCAAATCTATCAATACCTTATCTAAGGCATTACATGCTGATATTTTTGCTGTTTTTGCATTGATGATAATTTGCATTGCTTTTTCGATATCGGCTTCTGTATGTACATAAACAAAATTATTACCCCTTCCACTCACGATTACAGGGCAAGTTGCATTTTCCTTTACAAAGGCAATCAATTTTTCTCCTCCTCTAGGAACAATTAGATCCATGTTTTGAGTTGGGTTCTTTAAAAATTCTTGTGTTTCTCCTCGGTTAAAATTTAAATATTCTACCCAATTTTTTGAAACTCCATTTTCCTCCAAAGCTCTATGCCAGAGATCAACAATAACCAAATTAGAATTTATAGATTCCTTACCCCCTTTTAACAATATTTTATTTCCTGATTTAAAAGCTATTCCACCTGCTTCTACGGTTACATCCGGACGAGATTCATAAATAATCATTACTGTACCAAATATTGCTGTTTTATTAATAATTTGCATTCCGTTGTCATGATCAAATCGCATAAGCTCTTTACCCACAGGATCTTCCTGACTGGCCAATTGCTCTAAAGAATCTATCATTCCTTTAATTTTATCATCATCAACAATCAAACGATCGTACATTGCTTTATCATGCTCCGCAAAAGTATCTACATCCTTAATATTGGCTTCTAAAATGCTTTGCTTTTCAGAATCAATCCATTTTGCCATACTTATTAAAACGGCATTTCTTTGTTCTATGGTAAGTGTTTTATTCATTTCTATTTTCGTTTCCATTATATATGGAAATTTTTATGGTTTCCTTTTTTATCGTTTATCATATCCTTAAATATCTCACTTTCTAAGGTAGAAGCATATTGTTAATATTTTAATTAAGAATTTCTTTTAAGGCATTTACAAATTCATCTATTTGACCTTTTGTTACAGATAAGGGTGGAAGAATTCTCAGCAATTTTTTATTGGATGCACCTCCGGTAAAAATATGCTTATCAAAAATTAACTTTTTTCTAATCTCTGCTACTTCAAAATCAAATTCAAATCCTAACATCAATCCCTTTCCCTTTACTTTTTTAATTTGTTGTATTTCTTTAATTCTATTGAGAAAATAAGAAGAAACTTCTTTTACATTTTCAACAAGATCTTCATTTTCTATCACCTCCAATACAGCTAATGCTGCTGTACAGGCCAAATGATTTCCACCAAAAGTAGTACCCAACATACCGTATTTTGCTTCAATATTTTTAGATATTAAAACCCCTCCCATAGGAAAACCGTTGGCCATTCCTTTGGCTATAGAAATAATATCTGGCTGAATTTTATGGTGTTGGAAAGCAAAGAATTTTCCACTTCTACAATAACCCGATTGAATTTCATCTAAGATCAAGAAAACTTTATTTTCTTTACAAACTTTTTCCAAATCCTTAAAAAAATCTGTAGTTCCTTCATCCAAACCACCTACACCTTGAATTCCTTCAATTATAACTGCGCAAACATCATCTTTTTTTATCTCTTCTTTTACCAAGTTAATGTTATTCAAAGGCAAAAAAGTTACTGCTTGCTGCTGATTTATTGGAGCATTGATACTAGGGTTATCAGTTGCTGCTACGGCTGCCGATGTTCTACCATGAAAAGAATTATTAAATGAAATCACTCTTTTTTTATTCGTTTTAAAAGAGGCTAATTTTAAAGCATTTTCATTGGCTTCGGCACCTGAATTGCACAAAAACAAGTTGTAATTTTCACAGTTAGATAATTGTCCTAATTTTTTTGCATATTCCTCTTGTAAGGGTATTTTTATAGAATTGGAATAAAATCCAATTTGATCTAACTGATCTTTTAATTTATCAATATAATAGGGGTGCGTATGCCCTATTGAAATTACACCATGCCCACCATAAAGATCTAAATATTTGGTGTTGTTATCATCCCAAACATAACAACCTTTGGCTTTTACTGGAGTTACGTTATAAAGTGGATAAACGTCAAATAGTTTCATTGTATTATTATAGTTTTTTGTAAAAATTCTGAGATTACCACTTTCGTGAGAATAACATTTAAATTTCGTTTATTTTATTATATGAGGCTACCAAGCCTTGAATTAAAGAGGAGCTCAATCCATTGTGTTCCATTTCATTCAATCCTTCAATGGTACATCCACTTGGTGTTGTAACTTTATCTATTTCTTGTTCTGGGTGACTTTGAGAATCAATTAATAATTTTGCTGCACCTAAACAGGTTTGCATAGACAATTGCTGCGCCTCTTCACTATGAAAACCGAGTTGCACTGCCCCTTGTGTTGTAGCGCGAATTAAACGCATCCAAAAAGCAATTCCAC
>CAYPHN010000404.1:0-2763 GCA_964410265.1 uncultured Flavobacteriaceae bacterium
AGAATATCAGGAAGGCCAGATGAGTTTAATGGTGAAGATGGCCCAAATATAAGCGATGAGGGATTAATTCGTGCTCAACAAATATTAAAGAAGAATAGAGATCTATCGTTATTTCTTACTATTGGATTGTATGCATTAAATATTATTGAGGCTAATGTAGATGCACATTTAGATGATAAGGCTTTTAATACTAATTTATCTTTTAAACCAATCCTATATATTAATCCAATTGATAATAAGACGATAGCAGGATTTAACCTGAAATTTGATTTTTAAATATATTAATTTATGAAACGAGCATGCCAAATTTTGACACACAAGGCAATGACTAATAGCGAACCTGCCTGCGGCAGGCAGGCAGCATGTGTCTACCTATAAGAATTAAAATTTAGACACATGAAAATTGCATTATTAGGATATGGTAGAATGGGACAAACAATCGAAAAAATTGCTATAAGTAGAGGGCATGATATTGTTTTGAAAATTGATATCGATAAAACTGTATTTGATATTCGTATTGCCGATATTGCAATTGATTTTAGTGACCCTTCTGCTGCATACAATAATTTGATAAACTGTATTGAAAATGGTGTTCCGGTTGTATCGGGTACAACTGGATGGTCGTCTAAATATAATGATGTAGTGCATATTTGTAAACAAAAAAAGGGTAGTTTTATTTATGCATCTAATTTTAGCGTTGGTGTGAATTTATTTTTTAAATTGAATGAATATTTAGCTAAAATGATGAAAAATATAGATGGGTATGACATTGAAATGGAAGAAACCCATCATATTCATAAATTAGATGCTCCAAGTGGAACTGCAATTTCTTTAGCAGAAGAAATTATTGAAAATTCAGATAAAAACAGTTGGAAAATAGAGAATGCTTCTAATGATGATTTATTGATTCATGTAAAAAGAGAAGGAGAGGTTCCTGGCACACACAGTGTTCAATATAAGTCTGTTGTAGATGCAATTGAAATAAAGCATACTGCTTTTAATAGAGAAGGCTTTGCTCTTGGCGCGGTTATTGCAGCGGAATGGCTGGTCGATAAAAAAGGTGTTTTTGGTATGAAGGATGTACTAAATATAGATTAATTAAATGTTAAAATTAATTTTTCAAGTAACAAATCTAATAGTTTTTTGACTAAATTAGAAAATAAATTAAACAAACGAATAAAATATTATGACTTTAAATCAATGGTTTCTTTTTTTTATAGGAATTCAAATAATTCATTTTTTAGGTACCTGGAAATTATATATTAAGGCAGGAAGAAAGGCATGGGAAGCTGCCATACCGTTTTATAATGCAATTGTTTTAATGCAAATTATCAATAGGCCTAAATGGTGGGTTGTATTATTGTTTATACCAATAATTAACTTACTGATGTTTCCGATTCTTTGGGTAGAAACCATACGAAGTTTTGGTAGAAATTCCAATGCGGATACCGCTTTGGTTATTGGAACTCTTGGGCTTTATATTTTCTATGTAAATTATGTGGTGGATGTTAAATATATTGATAACAGAAGCCTTAAACCAAGAACAGCCGCTGGAGAATGGGTTAGTTCTATAGCTTTTGCTATTATTGCAGCAACCTTGGTGCATACGTATTTTATGCAACCTTATACCATACCAACATCATCATTGGAAAAATCATTATTAATTGGCGACTTTTTGTTTGTTAGTAAATTTCATTATGGTGCCCGAATACCAATGACTACTGTTGCAGCACCAATGGTGCATGATACTTTGCCATTATTAAAAATAAAATCGTATTTAAAATTTCCGCAATTACCGTATTTAAGATTACCAGCCTTGCAAAAAATCAAACAGAATGATATTGTTGTTTTTAGTTGGCCCGTTGATACTGTAGAGCAGTTTCACAAGATAACCGATAGAAGAATAAGAAAACCAATTGATAAAAAATCTAATTATGTAAAAAGATGTGTGGGTATTGCTGGTGATTCTTTGGAAATAATTGATGGTTATGTTTATATCAATGGTAAGAAAAATATTTTACCAGACAGGGCCAAACTACAGTTTTACTATACCGCAAATACTGGTGGTAAACAGTTAAGTGTTAATAGCTTGCAAAACAGATATCATGTAAGAGAAGGAGGGCGATTACAAGATGGTAATTATATGTTGAATTTGGCAAGTGATGATGCAAGGCTATTAAAAAACAACCCAACGGTTAAAAGTCTTACCAGAAATATAAGTGAGAAAGGGGAAGGCGAAAATGTTTTCCCAAATGTAAAATCATTAAATTGGAATAAAGATAATTTTGGTCCAATATATATACCTGAATCTGGTAAAACAGTTGCATTAAATTTACAAACTTTACCATTTTACAAAAAGATTATTGTAGAGTATGAAAAGAATAAATTAGAAGTAATTGATAGAAAAATTTATTTAAATGGTAGTTCAGACCCCGTAACTAGTTATACATTTAAACAGGATTATTATTGGATGATGGGAGATAACCGTCATAATTCTGAAGATTCACGATATTGGGGTTTTGTCCCCTTTGATCATGTTGTTGGAAAACCTGTATTTATTTGGATGAGTTGGAATACCAATGGAAAAGGCTTGAGTAAAATAAGATGGGAAAGGATGTTTACAACCGTTGGAGGTAATGGTAAACCAATATCATTTTTCTATCCTTTTTTAGGAGTGATTGCCTTACTTTACGGATTTAGTGTGTACAAAAAGAAGAAAAATGCATAGTTAATGTTGATTTGTTTATGTGTAAATTTGTGTAA
>CAYPHN010000405.1:0-2754 GCA_964410265.1 uncultured Flavobacteriaceae bacterium
CCTTTATATCAGAATTTGGGTGAAGACGGCTTTTTTATTTTAAACAAGATTTCCAAATTTTGGATACAATTCTCCATAATAGCAAGAAAGTTAAAAATCAACAATTTTTTGCGATTAATTCCAGGTGTACATAAAGACAAAGAAAATAATTATACTTTAATTGTAAACCCAAAAATCGCTAAATACTTGACCAAAGAAATATTTCATTTGTTTGGTTATAGAAAACAAATATTTACTGATAAAAAATATCACTTTATAAAACGAGATAGAAAAGTCACCAATTTTAAATAAATTAATACTTATTTATGTTTTATTTCAAAATAGAAATTTAAAACACCAAGTGCATAATTACTAGCAATTTGCCTAACAAATTTCGAAAAATCTATATGCGATTCGTTATTTGCTTTATCAGAAATAGTCCTAATAATACCAAACGGAATTTGGTACTCAAAACAAACTTGCGCAACAGCTGCACCTTCCATTTCAACACAGGCAATATTAGGTAAGTTATTATTTATAAAGTTATATTGTTTACTGCTTGTAATAAATTGATCACCACTGGCAATATTTTTAACATACACTTTAGGTTCTATAATTTGAAATTCTTTTGTTACCTTTTCGGGAATAAATTCTGATAAATTAGTAATAAATCTAAGCGACGCTTTTTGTAGACGCTTTCTATTTTCAAAATCGGTTTCAAAATATTTTTTTTGCAACAAAGGAATTTCAAAGGTTTCTATCATCGGACTAGCATCCATGTCATGTTGATATAGATTTTCTCCAATAACAATATCACCAATATGAATATTATCTTGAATAGATCCGGCTACACCGGTAAAAATTATTTCATCAATTTTAAAATCATTTATCAATTGTGTTACCGTAGTGGCGGCAGCAACTTTGCCCCAACGAGAAAAAACCAAAACAACAGATCGATCAAACAATAAGCCTTTGTAGTAGGTGCGCATACCTTTGGTTGAAGAAGTTTTATTCTTCAAATTTTTTAATAAGGTTTGCATTTCTTCATGCATGGCACTAATGATACCTATCATTTTAATTTTCTAATTTTATACAATTTCTAATTTGTTTGTCTAAAGAATTCAGAAGTAAGTAGTAAGAGGGATTGCTTTTATATTACATTATTTCAACATATAATTATTTTGTTGATAATCAATTAAGTGTTATGTGTTTAATCATTTTTAGGGTTTAATTCCCCGACGCTTGCGTCGAAATAAAAAAGGAATTCCTATTTGATACCTCGTACCCTTGGGTCGAGGTAGTTCATTTAATATTATCTAATCTTTTAATTAAATTAATAACTCGTAACTCAAAACTCATAACTCAAAACTAATTATACTTCACCCCCTCACAATTTGACCATCTTTCATTTCCAATTTCCTGTCGGCCATATTGGCTAATTCTAAGTTGTGTGTTACAATTACAAAAGTTTGTTGAAATTGATCTCTTAATGTAAAAAAAAGTTCATGTAAACTTTTAGAAGAGGCAGTATCTAAATTTCCACTGGGTTCATCGGCAAAGATAACATCGGGCTTGTTTATCAAAGCTCTGGCAACAGCAACTCGTTGTTGTTCACCTCCCGACAATTCACTTGGTTTGTGCTCCATACGATCAGATAGGCCTAAAAAATTTAATATTTCTTTGGCTTCATCAATAGCTTTTTCTTTTGGTTTGTTTGCTATAAAAGCTGGTATACAAACATTTTCTAAAGCTGTAAACTCGGGTAATAATTGATGGAATTGAAAAATAAAACCAATGTTTTTATTTCTAAATTTAGATAAAGATCTATCTTTTAAATCCAAAACATTTGTGTTGTTAATAATCAATGCGTCTGATGCACTTGGTTTGTCTAAAGTACCTAATATTTGTAAAAGCGTAGTTTTTCCGGCACCACTCGGACCAACAATAGCAACAATTTCGCTTTTTTTAATATGGAGGTTCACACCTTTAAGTACTTCTAATTCACCGTAATATTTATGAATATTTTTAGCTTTGATCATAGGGTAATAATGAGTTTGTGAAAATACATAATTTTAATGATTCATTTGTAAAATATTAAAAAATCAATTGCCATTTAAAATGCTTGCTGATTTTTTTATTTGAAATTATAAAGCTTTGACATATTAAATTGTTAATCGCTTTTGTAGAAGAGGTAGCTCGTTTCATGTTAATAAGTTACCGATATTACAACCTTATTATGTTATAGAAGCAGGGCGTCGTTGATAATTATTTATTTGCTTAATTTTAGCCATACACAACTATAATTTTTTTCAAAAATAAAAGATTCAAGCTCCGGCATTATGAATTAAATACTTACTTTTGTATGGATTTAATTTAAAAAAATTAAGTAATGAATTTACACGAATATCAAGGTAAAGAATTATTAAATAGTTTCGGTGTTAAGATACAAAGAGGTATCGTTGCCGATAATCATATTAAAGCAGTTGAAGCTGCAAAACAATTAACCGCTGAAACCGGAACAGATTGGTGGATTATCAAAGCCCAAATACATGCCGGAGGTAGAGGTAAGGGTGGTGGTGTTAAACTTGCCAAAAGTTTGGAAGAGGTAGAGAACATTTCCAATAATATTATAGGTATGATGTTAATTACTCCGCAAACTTCAGCTGAAGGCAAAAAAGTTAACCAAGTGTTAATTGCTGAAGATGTATATTACCCTGGTGAAAATGAGCCAGATGAATATTATATGTCGGTATTGTTAAATCGTGCTACTGGTAG
>CAYPHN010000406.1:0-2753 GCA_964410265.1 uncultured Flavobacteriaceae bacterium
TCTTCTTTTATAGCAACGCTACTTACATCCTCTGTACTCCCTAAACCAGCTTTAATTAAAGCGTTGTAAGTATTTTGTTCTAATCCTTTTTTAATGCTATTCTCATAGTCAATCCAACCCAGCCACGCAGCTTTGCCTTGTTCAGTTTCCTCAGCATCATCTTTAAGTGTAGCAATATACTCTTTTAGTTTTTCTGGATCAAAAAGACCTATTTCATTTAAAAATTGTGGACTATTTTGCTGAGAAATTTGACTAACCAAAGCATCCCAAACATCTTTTTCTCCAACAACAACACCTGATTTTTCTAATTGTGTTTCGTATATTTTTCCACTAACAATATTATTCCAAGCATTATTTACATGTTGTGCATTTGTTCCTCTTCCTCCTGCTCTGTTTCGATAAAATTCTACTTGCTGTGCAAATTCTTCTCTGCTTATAGTTTCACCATTTACCTCGCCAATGGAGGATGTATTTTTACTAAAAAGATTCCCTTCAAACAAACCACTAAGTACAAATGAAAATAAAGCCAAAGCTATTATTATTATTAAAAATAGTGAGCGTTCTCTAATTTTCGATAAAACTGCCATTTTCTTTTTTATTTTAAATTTTAGGATGCGAAAATACAACTTACCTTTTAATAATGAAAATAGTTTTAAAGTAATTTTTTATAGACTAATTACTTAGTTATTTACTGATAAAAATTTTAAATTAACTTCTTCAATTTTTGATGAAGATTCTTTTAAAATGGTAAATTGATAATTTTCGATAATAATAACCTCACCCGTTGGTGGAATGTTTTCGGTATGATGAACAATTAAACCTCCTAACGTTTCGTAATTGGTATCTTTTTTAAGGTTTAAGTCGTAAGTTTCATTCAAATAATCAACTTCTAACCGTGTTGAAAAATTATACTCTTTGTCGTTTATGATTTCTTCCAATAAAGAAATGGAGTCATGTTCGTCTTCAATTTCTCCAAAAAGCTCTTCAATTATATCTTCAACGGTAATTAAACCCGAAGTTCCTCCATACTCATCCAATACAATTGCTACACTTTTACTCTTTTTAATTAGATCATTCAATATATTATGAATCATCATTGTTTCTGGAACAATTTCAATAGGTAAAAGAATAGAGCGAATATTTTTGGGTTTTTTAAACAGTTCAAAAGTATGTACATAACCAATAATGTCATCCAATGAATTGTTATAAACCATTATTTTTGACAAACCAGTATCTGTAAATAATTCTTTAAGGTTGCTTAGCTCTTCATGAACATCAACCGCAATAATTTCAGTTCTTGGAATCATTGCCTCCCTCGCTTTTACATTGTGAAATTCAAGTGCATTTTGAAAAATTTGAATTTCCGAATCAACTTCATCATCAATAGTTTCCAATTGTTCTGTAATATAATTACCTAATTCTGCTTTACTAAAAGCATATTGGATTTGATCTTCTTTGGTATTAAAAAAAACTCTTAAAAAAAAGTCGGAAATATAGGTGATAAATTGCGATATAAAATAAAATAGAATGTAGAATAAATAAGCAGGTATGGCAAATATTTTCAAGGCTTCATTTGCATAGATTCTAAATATTGCTTTTGGTATAAATTCGGCCGTAACTAGTATAATAAGGGTTGAAATAATTGTATGTGTAATTAACAATAAAAAATCATTGGTAATAGCAGGAACAAAAAAACCCATTAACAGTTTTCCCATAAAAAAACCGTAGACTACTAAAGAAATATTGTTTCCAACAAGCATCGTAGTGATGAACTTCGACGGTTTTTGAGTAAGAATGGTTAGAATTTTTGCTAAAAACGTCTCTTTTTTCTTTTCTAGTTCAATATGCATTTTATTTGCAGTAACAAAAGCAATTTCCATACCCGAAAAAAAAGCCGAAAGAAGAATAGATATTAATATGATAATAATTTCAAAAATCATTTATTGTTTTTTTTATTTTCAAATTTCTTTCGAAACTTTTTTCTAAAAAAATACATAAAAACGGCAAGAGCTGAAAAAGCTAAATATATATATGCTTTTTGGGGGTCTACACTCCAGTTTATAAAAGCTTCAACCATAAATACTATAGCAACTATTAAATAAACTACTTCAATTATTCTATAATAATTTATCATAATTAATTATTTTCATTGATATAAACAGTACCACTAACTGATTTCATGTTTACTTTTGTTAAATCTTCGTTCGATTCAAATCCAATGCCATTGATCGTATCAGATTTGGTAATTAATGTAAATGCTTTCTCTGTGTAAATATAATGTTCATTTGCATCCCAAAAAAGTTGATTGGTACTAAGTTTAGTTCCGTCTGCTGGATTTATTACTTGGACATTGTATTTTACTTCAGAAATATTTGTTTTGTTAAAGCTAATAGAATAATCGGCCAATAATATCACTGAATCTTTGTTCTTATCGAAAGTAGTAATTTCAATTCCTTCAGGAAATTCAATATAAGGATGATTTTTTCTGTTTGAAAAATCATACATTACTGGTGCTATTAATTTGGTTTGAATTCTCCCAGAATCTGTATGGATTAAATTTACATTTTTCACAATACCAATGGGCAAGTTTTTTACTGCTAAAAAATCTTCAACATCTTTAATTTCATTACCACATGAAAAAAACATTGCTACTATAAATATAGTAGCAATGTTTAAAAGTTTGTATGAAAATTTTTTACGCATAAGCTAATTTACGGAATTCTTACATTTTCATTAATCCAACAGCCAACTTT
>CAYPHN010000407.1:0-2745 GCA_964410265.1 uncultured Flavobacteriaceae bacterium
AATATCTTTTAAAAAAATATAATGTTTCACTTCTCTCCTTTCTCCCCTTTCTTTAACTCCAATTATTAATGAAGTATCTATTTTATATAATAGTATTAATCTATTATAAATATTTCTTTTTAGAGAAATTTGATTTTCAAAAATGTCAATTCGGAATTTATAGCAATTTTTTCCTTTTCAATTTTAAAGAAAGAGAGAAGTAATTTGTTTTAGCAATAAAAATCAAAATCTTCTTCTCTCCTTTCCCCCTTTTTTTAAATCTTCTTTAAAAGACTATTTTTTTAATTACAAATATTTCTTTCATAATTACACTACAAACATATGCCAACATAACGTTATACACAATAGAGGAAATTAGGATTTTTAAATATACCCGAAAACCGTTAGAAATTATAAGTCATAAAAAATGGCTGTTTAAATTGTTTTAAACAGCCATCACACACTATAACTAAGTTATAAGGCCTATCGCAATCTATCTACAGATTTTACGAGTTTTTCATCCTTTAGTATAGCTTTATTGGCAAGTACCAATAAAACTATAACCAATTCAGGGATAAAAAGCCCAATACCCTTCTCTGAAATTTGATTTTCTCCAGGTACAGTTAGTAAATGATATACAATAATTCCTAATAAATAGAAGTTGACAACAATATTTAATCTATTGATTGTAATTTGTTGTTTTCGATTTTTATATTTAAAAATAGATATAAATGACATAAGTGACGAAAGCACAAATACTATTAATAATGTATTTAGTTTCCAATCTGTTTCATTTAACAAATCTAATAAATAATGCACCTTATCATTATTATCCTTCCAAAAAGATAGCAAAAAAATAACCCCTCCCGATAGAATGGCGCTTAAAAATAAATATAAGGTTTGTATTCTTTGTAGCATATTTTCTTAATCGGAGGCAAAAATACATTAATCTTTTTTAGAAATAAACTTATTATATAAATTTTATTTTGTAATATTGTGCCATCAAATCGAAAAATATATTGTAAAGCACTTCATTTACAATTAGCTTATATAATTACAAAACATATTCAATCAAAAATTCACATTTCTTAATTAATAGAAATTAAACATTTAATCCACATATATTTATGATGTTCGAAATAGAAGAACTCAAAGAAAAAAAACTTCTCGAGTTACAAGAAATTGCTCAAAAAATTGGCGTTCCAAAATATCGTCAATTAAAAAAATTAGATCTGGTTTATCAAATCCTTGATGTTCAAGCGGCAAATCCTAAAAAAGTTAATGAAAATACTTCTTCAGCCAATAAACCTAAGCGTAAAAGAATTACTAAAGCTAAACCAGAAGAACTTTTTAAAAATAATGAGAACCAAAACGTGCAAAAAGATTTATTTGAACAAACCGAACAGGAAAGTGAGAAAGTAAATAAAGCACAAAATAATAAACCGCAACAAAAAACTCCCCAACAAGATAAAGCGGAACAAAACACACAACAACAAAATACTCCGCAACAAAAGGCACCCCAGCAAAATAAATCACATACAAATAAGGTGCAGCAAAACTCTCCGGAAAGAAAAAACACGAACAAACCACCCATTAAACAAGGAGACAATAAGGAAATCCAAAAAGAAAACGTAAAACCGAAAAACACGAATACGATCACGAATACGAATACGGAAAATTCAGAAAGAAAAGACCAGCCGTTTTCAAAACAACACAAGCAGAATCAACAAAAAGATCAGAAATTTCAAAAACCAAGAAGCAACGACTTCAAAAAGCAAGGAAAATATAGAGATCCCGATTTTGAATTTGATGGTATTATTGAAAGCGAAGGTGTTCTTGAAATAATGCCTGATGGTTATGGGTTTTTAAGATCATCTGATTACAATTACTTATCATCACCAGATGATATTTATGTTTCACAATCTCAAATTAAACTTTTTGGATTAAAAACAGGAGATACTGTTAAAGGTAAAGTACGCCCTCCTAAAGAAGGTGAGAAATACTTTCCACTAATTAGAGTTTCTTTAATTAATGGTTTAAACCCAAGTATTGTACGTGATAGAGTTTCTTTTGAACACTTAACACCTTTATTCCCTACAGAAAAATACAATATAGCAAGTAACAATGCTTCTATTTCTTCCAGAATTATAGATTTATTTTCTCCAATAGGAAAAGGTCAAAGAGGTATGATCGTAGCACAACCAAAAACTGGTAAAACTATTCTGTTAAAAGATATTGCCAATTCTATTGCAGCAAATCATCCAGAAGTTTATCAAATTATTCTATTAATTGATGAAAGACCAGAGGAAGTTACTGATATGCAACGCAATGTAAAAGGAGAAGTAATCGCTTCTACCTTTGATGAATCTGCTGAAAAGCACGTAAGAGTAGCAAATATCGTTTTAGAAAAAGCAAAAAGACTTGTAGAATGTGGTCATGATGTGGTTATATTATTAGATTCTCTTACACGATTGGCAAGAGCATATAATACAGTAGCGCCTGCTTCAGGTAAAATTTTATCGGGAGGTATTGATGCCAATGCCCTACACAAACCAAAAAGATTTTTTGGTGCAGCTCGAAATATAGAAAATGGTGGATCACTTTCAATAATTGCCACTGCATTAACCGATACCGGCTCAAAAATGGATGAAGTTATTTTTGAAGAATTTAAAGGTACAGGTAACCAAGAATTACACCTTGATCGTCGCATCGCTGAAAAGCGCATTTACCCAGCCATCAACATCAACAAATCAGGCACTCGACGTG
>CAYPHN010000408.1:0-2712 GCA_964410265.1 uncultured Flavobacteriaceae bacterium
GGACTACAATGTTCATATTTACTACTATTTCGGCTATTATTTTTATACTTTGTTAGGCAAAGTTTACTCTATTTTTTTTCGTTTTTCATCATATAATCCAATCAAAAGACTGTTTCCTTTATTATCCACTCTTATTCCGCCATACTTAGCATTTTCATACTTGTCAGCTTCCCCTTCTTGAAAGAAGTAAGATTCTGCACCAATATTAATACCTCTCCATCCCTTTGAAGTATATTCTATAAGAAATTCATTATCATTGATTGGTGTTTTGTTTTCTTGAATTCGAACTTTCTTGGCAATACCATTTTCTTCTAATTTGACAATACAAAAACCTCTTTTAGAAATACTATCAGAATTAATGTTGTCTGAAATAGCATACCTTAACCTCATATAATCTCCTTGCATTAAGGAACGAGGGTCAACAGGAGCTAATTCTAATAAAATAAGTTTACCGTCAGACAGTAGTGTTTCTTTTTTAAGAATTGAATTATTGAATAACCCAAGTAAAATAATAAGATTAACAAGAATGATTATCCACTTATATTTTTTCATTGGTGTTTAGTTTTTTTGTAGTGAATAAATAAAACAAGAGAAATACAATTCCTGAAGAAAATAAAATTATTGATTTGGTTAATAAGGTGAAATTTAAGTCGTAATAATACTGTGATATAAAATATATAAATGAAATTATCCCTATAACTAATCCAGTTTTGTAGTTGACCAAAAAACTTAATAAAACAATAATAATTGCTCCAGAAATGGCAGGAGAAAATATAGTTGATATTAGTATTAAGCCACTTAAAGAGTAAATCAATAAATTACTTTTAAGAGACTCGATTTCGTTGATTTTACTAATGGTGTAAACTAAATAAATAATAACAAAAATCATTACAATTGATGAAAACCAAATGTGATTTTCTGATATTGGTATTAAATGTCTTTTTCCGATTGTAATTAGTCCAAATAACAATGAGATAACCAAACCAATTCTAATTGGGTTATAAAGCTTGGATAATTTTCTATTCAATGATATTATTTTTGCTTCATTTAGAAATAGATATGTTAGAAGTAAAGTGCAAACAGTAATATATAGATGAATTAAACCATATAAATCATTTGAGATTATTAGAGTAAGAAAACTACCGCTAATTACAAGTACAGAAATAAATGATAAAATATAATTCTGTGTAATAAACAAGGAACAAAGAGCTATTACGCCTATCAACATTGCGATAGTGTTTTCATCAACTTTCATTTGTGATAACGCAAAAGCAAACAAGGCAAATCCAGTAACATATATTGAAATACTAAATGTATCAATGATCAGTTTGTCATATTCTTTGTTTAGCCAAATAGCAGAAATTATAAATCCGATTCCAAATATTAATAATCCAAATTTTGAATCATAAAGTCCCGTAATTGCCAAAAAACCAAGAAAAGCAAGAGTTGCCAAAAAACCACCAAAAATCGAAAGTACCTTAATTGCTAAACTGGATTTATTCTCTTTCTGATTTTGGTACTCATTAAGAATCGCTTTTTCGTTACATTCAAATTTAATCCCTTCTGATAAACGAATACTATCTAAAAGAGTAGTTTTATTAGTTAATTTATCCATTTCTTTTGAAGGTTAATTAGATTTCTAATTACAAATGTTACACTTGCAATAACGAATAGGCTGATGAAGAAAAACATACCTGCGTCATCTGATAATTTTATTAGAAAAGCAGAAATAATAATGATAATACTAAAAGGAATTATAGAAAGATAAAAACCGCTTTTCACTTTTAGCCCATACTTAATCCCAACACTATACAATATTGATGTAATTATGATTAATACAAAGAAAGATGTTTGTTGTTTGTCAAAAATACCGATACTAATCCCTATTGTACTAAAAGAAACAGATGCTAATGCTATAAGGTTAGTGAACCAAATAGGAGGCTTAATATTCTTTGTAGTTTTTTGACCGAATAAGGCAATTGTTAAGAATAATATATTGATTAAGAAAAGCAAGGTGAAAACAAAAACTTCTGACCAATCGTGCGCAACTTGTTGAGAATATAATATGAGTGTTGTGTTTATTAAAGTTATAAAAACAAGCCACAATGGAGCAAAATTTGAAATTACCACCCAAAGTGTTATGAACATAGTCCAACCCAAGAAAAAGTCATATGCATTAGCCCCAGTTTGATAAATTTGCCCAAAAACAGCAAACAGAACACCTACTAATATTGACGTGCCTGTCAGTAATATATTTTTTATATCTAAACTTGCTTTAGAGAATAATACAATTAAAATTGTAATTAAAATTAAGCCTTCAATTAATCCTATTTTAATGAATTTATGTAAGTCAGCCCAATTATAAGCAAAGAAGAAAATTATTCCAGCAGTTGTAAAACTAACACCTAAACTGATAAAAAAGAGTCTCAGAAATTTCTTCCAAGATTCTTTATTACTATAAATTTCCTGTTTCAGTATTTTGTCAATACTTCCTTCAGACCAATTGCTGTGTCGGCTTATTATTTGAATATATTCTCTTTCAATCTTTGTCATTCAGTTTTTTTAATTTTGCCTAACGGTTGGTATAAAATTAGTGCGTTAAGCACGCGTGATTTTTCCGCTAGGAAAAATCCGCTAGTAAATATACAAAAACCATAGACTTTTAGATGCTTTAGCATTAAATTTATACACTGTTGTAGAGCGTTATTAAAT
>CAYPHN010000409.1:0-2712 GCA_964410265.1 uncultured Flavobacteriaceae bacterium
GGTCTAATAATTTTTAATCCTGGCGAATCCATAGGTACAATAATCATACTTTGCTGATTATGTCTATGGGCATTGGGATCTGTTTTTCCCATGACAATGCAAACCTTACAATTGGGATGCATGGCACCCGATGACCACCATTTTGTACCATTTATCACGTATGCATCGCCATCCTTTACAATCGATGTTTGAATATTGGTTGCATCAGAGGAAGCTACCTGGGGTTCGGTCATTAAAAATGCAGAACGAATGGTACCTTTCATCAATGGTTTTAACCATTTTTCTTGTTGGTCAGAGTTTCCATACTTGGCAAAAACTTCCATATTTCCGGTATCGGGTGCAGAACAATTAAAAACCTCTGAAGCCCATGGTATGCGACCCATAATTTCCGCCATAGCGGCATATTCTAAATTGCTAAGTCCCGGACTAAATTTACCATAATCTTTGGGTAAAAATAAATTCCATAACCCAGCTTCTTTGGCTTTGGTTTTTAATTTTTCAATAGTAGGGTGAACCTTCCATATATTTTTTGGATCGGTATTGAATGCGTTGACTTCATTTTCTAATGGATAAATATTTTTATCCATAAAATGTTGAAGTTTTAACAATAATTTCTTAGTTTTTTCGGTATGATCAAAATTCATAATTGTATAATTATCCTGAAATTAAATAGCCACCATCGGCTGTGAATAAACTTCCTGTTATGTAACTGCCTGCACTAGAAGCTAGTAATAAAGCTACACTAGCAATTTCATCTACTTGACCCATCCTTGCCAAAGGGAGTTTTTTATTGATATGTTTCATTAAATTATCATCATTCCAAAGGGCTGAACTAAATTTGGTTTGAATCAATCCCGGACAAATTGCATTGACACGAATACCGTGTCTGCCCCATTCTTTAGCTTGATTTTTTGTGAGCATAGAAATTGCTGCTTTACTTGTAGAATATAAACCGAGTCCAAATCCTGGATGCTCACCTTCAATAGAACTGATATTAATTACACTACCACCGCCTCTTGATTGCATACTTTTAAGACATTTATTTGCGAGATCCCATGGTGCTTTTACATTGATGTTCATGATTTGATCAAACGCTTCAGAACTTGCATCCTCTATAGGTCCATAAACCGGATTCGTGGCTGCATTATTCACCAAAACATCAATACCACCACATGATGTAATGGTTTTTTTAATTAATAATTGTCTGCTTTTTGGATCACCTACATGACAAGCTATTGCTACTGATTTTAAGCCTTTAGCAGTAAATTCTTTAACAACCTCATCACAAGCTTCTTGATTTCTACTACTAATAATCACAGTTGCTCCACATTCTGCAAATGCTTGGGCAATCGCTTTTCCAATTCCTTTAGAAGAACCAGTAATAATGGCAATTTTATTATTTAAATTAAATTTGTCTTTTATTTGCATATAATATTTGCTTAATTATTAACAGTAAAAATATTAAAATGTAAATCAAAAAATGTATTTATATAAAAACATTACTATTTATTTTATAATTTGAATTGAAATAAAAAGGACTTACCATTGCTTTTGTTCTACCGGATTTAAAAATGTCCAGGCAATAATTCTACTTTTTTTGTTACCGTGATCCATTGGAATAGCTTTTATATCCGTAGCATTTAGTTTTTTTAAAGTAACTTTGGCTGTTCTAATATTTTCTTTTTTGGAAACTAATATTGTAAACCAAAAACATTGATTTTTAAACAAAAAACTTTCCTTTATATATTTTTTAATAAATGAAATTTCTCCCCCTTGAATCCATAATTCATTGTTTGTACCACTAAAATTTCTAGTGTCAACTTCGTTTTCATTAGATAAACCTTTTCGTTTCCTTCTATTTTCTTTATCGACCTCTTCTTGAGATGCATAAAAAGGAGGATTACATATTGTAGCGGAAAATATTTCATCAGCTTTAATAATATTTTTAAAAATGTTATAAGAACTCGGTTGTGATCTTAGACTTATTTCATTATTCAATTTATTTTTATCAATTATTAATTGTGCACTTTCTAAAGAATTTTTATCAATATCAGATGCAATAAATTTCCATTGATATAAGGCATTTCCAAGAATTGGATATATACATGTAGCACCCGTACCAATATCAAGAACAGTATTGTTTTTTTTGGGAATAGAATTATGGAGCAGGTCTGCCACGAGTTTAATATATGCTGCTCTACCTGGAATTGGTGGGCAAAGATTTTTATCCGAAAATTCCCAATAGTTTATATGGTAATCGTTAATTAGGATGGCTTTATTCAATGCTTTTACAGCCGCGGCATTAGAAAAATCAATAGATTCATTATTAAATTTGTTTGTTAAAACATAAGGTTTTAATGCGGGATAAGCTTTACTCAAGGTTGTGAAGTTATATGCAAATTTTGATGCTTCCATTTTATTTGTCATTTAATTTTTGTGCATTGATTTGCGATGTTAATTCTTTTAATCTTTGTTTTGAAGCTTCTTTTTCTGTTCGTAATTTTTTCTTTTTACGTTGTACCAGTTTTTTGTGTTTTGCTTTGTTTTGGGTGTTTTTTGCCTTACCTGTTTTTACCATAAATAATAGTATCTAATTTAATTTGGCTAGAATTATGAATTGATGTGATTAACTTCTTTCAAAATTAGCCATTTTCTGTTGAATTTTCAATTTTTTTGATCAATATCATTATATATTAACTTGTGTTTTGGCTA
>CAYPHN010000410.1:0-2700 GCA_964410265.1 uncultured Flavobacteriaceae bacterium
ACTTTGTGTATCAACTATTTTAAAAGGAAATGATATCAAATAATCAATCGTTTCATACAATGGTTCTTCAAATGCTACATTAATATGAATTGGGCCTTTTTGCTCACTTGACAACCGTAATGCTTTTTCAATAAGGTTATTATTAGGCAATAGCTCCGTATTATTTTCAGTTAAATTTGCATTAAATAATATGTGATTATCAAAAACACCTTCTTGCCGTATGGTTTGCCCATCTCCAATATCAATCAAATGTTTTGGTCTATCTGCCGAAATAATCACAAGTGGTATATTACTATAATACGCTTCCGCTACAGCGGGGTAATAATTTAACAATGCCGACCCTGAGCTACACAATACAGCAACCGGTTTTTTTGTTTGTTGTGCTATACCTAATGCAAAAAATGCGGCACTTCTTTCATCAACTACACTCAAAGCATTGATACTAGGATGGTTCACAAACCCAATAGTTAAAGGAGCATTTCGAGAACCAGGAGAAATAACTACATTTTCAATATTATTTGCAACACATTGCTGTAAAACCAATTGGGCAATTTCCTTTTTAGGATATTTAGGCATAAATTCTTTTGAATTAAGAAAACAAAAATAAGAATGTTTAGAATATTATAGTTAATAAATTAAGTTTTGATTGCCATTAAATAATAAATCTTTGACAAACAGTTAATTATATTTTTGTAACTTTGGTTATATAGCAATATCTTTTAGCCAATTATAGATTTAAAAGAATGATTCGAATGTACTTTGCAAATGACTTGAAAAATAAGTCTTTTTTAAAAAATGTATAAAAGAAATAAAATAATAACAAATATTTATTACATTTAATACTTAATTTGTATAATATCAATTCCTTAACAAAATATGACACAACACGATCCAAATAATTACTGGGAACAATTGGAAAGATTAGAAAAATTAATTCGAGCTTCCGAATTGAAAGCTGGAATCATTTTTTCACTTCACAGTCTTGTGTTAGGACTTTTTGCGGATAGGATAGAATATTTTCACGAACTTTTCAATACCAGTATCGCTTTTACAATTCTTATTGCTATTTGGATATTACTTGCTTTGATTTCAATTTTCTATGCCTTCAAATGTTTTATGCCAAGAATGGAGCTTAAATTTAAAAAAAATGTATTTTTCTTTAGAGATGCATCCCAATCATTTGGCAATATCGAAGAATTCAGTAAAAAACTAATCAAAATTTGTATGAACGAAAAAGAGCTTGTTTTACATTTAAGTCATCAAATTTTTATTGAAAGTAAGATTATTGATAATAAATTTAAAAGTGTGCAGAGCTCGATAAAATATTTTGCCTTAAGTTTTATTTTTATTATTCTTATCATTGGATTTTTAGTAATCAACTTATAAAAAATATTTAATGTGAAAAATTTTGCAGAAATAATAAATTTCAAAAATAGCTTTAGCCAAGTAAAAAATTAATATGAAAGGATATCTTAAAATAAGAAAAATAGCGTTTGAAGTATTAAATACTGGTTTATCCAAAAAGCTAACCTATCATGGTATTCATCACACAATAGATGTTTTAAAAGCTATTAATCATTATATTAAAAGAGAAAAAATAGATACTTATCATGCCAAACTTATGCGTATAGGGTCTTTATATCACGATATTGGTTTTACAGTTTCTCATATTGAACATGAAAAAGAAGGTGCCGAAATAGCTCAAAAACAAATGCATGCTCTTGAATTTACAAAAAATGAAATTGATTTTGTAAAAGGATTGATTATGGCAACTAAAATTCCTCAAAATCCAAAAAATCAATATGAAAAAATAATTTGTGATGCCGATCTTGATTATTTAGGGAGAGATGATTTTTACCCAATAAGTTATCAGCTTTATCTAGAACTTAAATCCTTTTCGATTATCAAAAATATGCGTGAGTGGTATGAAGCCCAAATAAAATTTTTGGAATCACATCAGTACCATACAAAATTTGCACAAAAAAACAGACAACCAAAAAAAGAAAAACGCATCAAAGAATTAAAGGATTTAATATTGAAAAAAGAGTAAATACTAAAGAACCATTTTTATAATTTCACTTTTGGCAATTGTTTCTTCCCATTCATTTTCAGGAATACTATCTTTTGTAATTCCACCACCAACATACAAACTTGCCATTTGTTTTTTTATTTGCATACATCTTAAATTTACAAAAAGATTGGATTTTTCATGGATATTAGTTTCACCCAAATACACCGTGTAAAACTCGCGATTGTAATTTTCATTGTTCAAAATAAATGCTTTTGATTTATCTTTTGGAAAACCACAGATTGCTGGTGTAGGATGTAAAGATTCTACTAAATTTTTTATCTGATTTTTACTTGATATGCTTCCCGAAATTTTTGTGCAAATATGTAATAAACCTCCTGCTTTTAAAGTAAACGGATCTCCTACTTTAATATGCAAGCCTTTTAATTGAGATAAAATATAATCGCTAACAACTTGTTGCTCCAGTTTTTCCTTATCAGCCCAATCTACATGAATATTACCATTATAACTCTGAGTTCCGGCCAATGCCATAGTTTCAAAATTATTATCATTTACTTTTAGTAAGGTTTCAGGACTTGCTCCCAACCACAAACCAACTTTTGGGTGAATCCATATATATGCAAAAGCCGATGGATATTTTAATAATAACTTTAAATAAATATTTAATACAT
>CAYPHN010000411.1:0-2682 GCA_964410265.1 uncultured Flavobacteriaceae bacterium
GGGTTGATTTTTTTCCAAGCCTTATATTCTTTTTTACCATTTAACCTATATATGCCGTGACCAATATATAAGTTCGTGTTAAAATTATTTTCAGCCCACCAATTAACAATGGTTTTATAATCGGCTTTTTTATGCCCAATATGCCAATAAGCCTGAGGTAATATATAATCTAACCAGTCATTTTTTAACCATAATAATATATCTGCATAAAGGTCGTCATAGTTGGTTTGACCTGCTTGGGTATTAGATCCTTTAGGGTCTTTACTTTGATTTCGCCAAACTCCAAACGGACTAATGCCAAACTGGACCCATGGTTTGATGGTTTTGATAGTTGTATATAATTCTTCAATAATAATATTGACATTATTTCTTTTCCAATCTTCTAAATTGTTGGGGTAATAACTCCCACCATACTCCTTAAATGCAAGTGCATCAGGAAATGGTGTATCTTTAATTTTATAGGGATAAAAATAATCGTCAAAATGAATGGCATCTATATCATAATTTTGAACGATATCAGCTACTATCTTATTGGTATATTTTCTAACATCTGGTATTCCAGGGTTAAAATATTTATTTTTACCATAATTAATAAACCATTCTGATTTTTCATAGGTTAATTTATAAGGGTTTGATTGAAACTTTTTATAATTTACTACAGCCCTGTACGGATTTAACCAGGCATGAAATTCCATACCGCGTTTATGGGTTTCATGAATAATAAAGGCCAAGGGGTCGTAATATGGTTTAGGTGATTTATCATTTGCGCCAGTAAGATAAGAAGACCAAGGTTCGTATTTGGAATTGTAAAAAGCATCTGCCGAAGGTCTAATTTGAAAAATAATCGCGTTAAAATTTAATTGTTTAAAGCGATCCAATAGTTGTATAATTTCTTTTTGTTGTTGCGCTGTACTTAATTTTTTTGAACTTGGCCAGTCTATATTTTCTACTGTAGCTACCCATACTCCTCTAAATTCACGATTCTGGTTGGTTTGAGAAAATGTACTTTGAAAATAAATGAATAGAGAAAAAAGTATGAGCGATTTTGTAATGAATTTCATGAAAGGCAATTTGGTGTTCAAAAATACAGTTTAAATTTAATTCGTAAAAATAATACTGTAACATAAATGGTATCTGTTTATGGGGTTATTCAGTTATGCGGTTATGCGGTAATTCGGTTATGAATTATTTGTATACTTATTTTTCACTCAATCACACATTTCCTCACTCATTTTTTATTAACTCTGTCACTATGTCACCAAAAAATGACATTTTCTGCCAAATAGTTAAATTTTATGTGATGGCATAATGATTGACTATACAGCAACAGTTAAACAAAATAAAAAAATTAATTTAAAATATAAAATTATGAGTAAAATAATTGGAATAGATTTAGGAACAACCAACTCATGTGTTTCTGTGATGGAAGGAAATGAGCCAGTGGTAATTCCAAATGCCGAAGGTAAAAGAACTACACCTTCAATTGTTGCCTTTGTAGAAGGTGGTGAAAGAAAAGTAGGTGACCCTGCAAAACGTCAGGCAGTAACCAATCCAACAAAAACAATATACTCTATTAAAAGATTTATGGGTAATAAATACTCTGAATCAAAAATGGAAGCAGAAAGAGTACCTTATAAAGTAGTAAAAGGAGATAATGACACACCACGTGTGGATATTGATGGTAGGCTTTATACACCCCAAGAAATCTCAGCAATGATTTTACAAAAAATGAAAAAAACAGCTGAAGATTATTTAGGTACTACAGTTACTGAGGCCGTAGTTACGGTGCCTGCTTATTTTAACGATGCACAACGTCAGGCAACTAAAGAAGCTGGAGAAATTGCAGGATTGAAAGTGAGTCGTATTATTAATGAACCAACAGCTGCTGCATTGGCCTATGGTTTAGACAAAGCTGGTGAAGATAAAAAAATTGCTGTTTATGATTTAGGTGGAGGTACTTTTGATATCTCAATTTTAGAGATTGGTGATGGCGTTTTTGAAGTACTTTCAACAAATGGCGATACCCATTTAGGAGGAGATGATTTTGATCAAGTAATTATTGATTGGTTGGCTGAAGAATTTAAAAAAGAGGAAAATATTGATCTAAGAAAAGATCCAATGGCTTTGCAAAGATTAAAAGAAGCCGCTGAAAAAGCGAAAATTGAATTATCTTCTAGTACGCAAACAGAGATTAATTTACCGTACGTTACAGCTACAGCTTCTGGACCAAAACACTTGGTTAGAAAATTAACAAGAGCCCAATTTGAAAAATTAGCTGATTCTTTAATCAAGCGTTCAATGACTCCTGTTGCAAAAGCTTTGAAAGATGCTGATTTATCAACATCAGATATTGACGAAGTATTGTTAGTAGGTGGTTCAACACGTATGCCTAGAATTCAAGAAGAAGTTGAAAAATTCTTTGGAAAAAAGCCATCAAAAGGTGTAAATCCTGATGAGGTGGTAGCAATTGGTGCTGCAATTCAAGGAGGTGTTTTATCAGGTGATGTAAAAGATGTATTGTTGTTAGATGTTACACCGCTGTCATTAGGTATTGAAACTATGGGTAATGTGATGACTAACTTGATCGAAGCAAATACTACGATTCCAACTAAAAAATCACAAGTATTTTCAACGGCTTCTGAAAATCAACCATCGGTGGAAATTCATGTAATTAAAGGAGAA
>CAYPHN010000412.1:0-2674 GCA_964410265.1 uncultured Flavobacteriaceae bacterium
TTAGTGAGACTCTAAAAAAATAATTTAAGTTTTTTAAATTGTCATTTACAAACGTTTGTTTGGAAATAAATACACCCATGTATCCTATTTTTTTCATTTTTACATTTTTTCAAATTCTAATTATGGATAATACATTATAATTCTGAAATATTATTGGTATTGCATTTCTTGCTTCATTTAACACTTTTCGTTGAATTATATTTACTGAAAATGTTATTTTTGTAAAAATTTCATAATTATGGCATACGAAAAGCAAGGGTTATATTTACCAGAATTCGAACATGACAATTGCGGAGCTGGATTTATTTGTAGCTTAAATGGAGAGAGAACGAATCAAATTATTCATGAAGCTTTAGAGATACTAATTAAACTAGAACATCGAGGTGCGGTAAGTTCAGACGGTAAAACGGGAGATGGCGCTGGTATTTTAATTGATATTCCCCATCAATTTTTTAATAAAGTTTGTGATTTTGATTTGGCCAAACCAAAAGAATACGCCGTTGGTATGGTTTTTTTACCACAAAGCAAAAACCAAAATCAATACTGCATTAAAGTATTGGAAAATGAAATTCTAAACCAAGGTCTTAAAATATTAGGGTGGAGAGATGTGCCGGTAAATTCAACCCATTTAGGTAGAATAGCAAAAAAGAATGAGCCTAAAATAAAACAAATTTTTGTTGGTAAAAGTAAATTAAAACTAACAGAGCATGCATTTAACGCAAAAATATTCGCAGCAAGAAAAATAGCAGAGCATAAAATCAATGCTTCTAAATTGAAAGACAGCAAACAGTTTTATATACCTAGTTTTTCAACAACCACCCTTATCTACAAAGGACTCTTAATTCCCGAAGATATTCGCAATTATTACCACGACTTATCAGACACTGATTTAGTAACTCGTTTGGCACTTGTACATCAAAGATTTTCTACCAACACCTCTCCATCTTGGGATTTAGCACAACCCTTTCGATTTATGTGTCACAATGGAGAGATCAACACTTTACGTGGAAATATTAGCCGTATGAAAGCGCGGGAAGAACTCATGCAAAATGAGATTTTTGGCGAGGATATTAAAAAACTTTTTCCAATCATATTAGAAGGGAAATCTGATTCAGCTTCTATGGATATGGCAGTTGAGCTTTTATTAATGACAGGGCGATCTTTGCCAGAGGTTATGATGATGATGGTACCAGAAGCTTGGGAAAAAGACGAATTCATGCCCGACGATAAAAAAGCATTCTATGAATACAATTCATGTATTATGGAACCTTGGGACGGTCCGGCCTCTGTACCTTTTACCGATGGAAATTTTATTGGAGCACTTTTAGACAGAAATGGTTTGCGTCCCTCTCGATATACCGTAACCAAAGGTGGTTATGTAATCATGTCATCTGAAATTGGTGTACTAGATATCAAACCAGAAGATGTGATAAAACATGGAAGGTTAGAACCTGGTAAAATATTCTTAGTAGATATGAACCAAGGAAGAATTATTGAAGATGAAGAGGTTAAAAATGAAATAATTAAAAAACAGCCTTATAGAAAATGGCTTAATAACAATCTACTTCCTTTATCAGAGGTTCCCTATACCGGTAATAAATGCCCCATTGAAATAACACCATACATTACCCGACAGCGCATGTATGGATATACTATGGAAGACATTGATACCATAATAACACCCATGTGTAAATCTGGTAAAGAAGCGATTGGCTCTATGGGTACAGATACACCTTTAGCTGTACTTTCAGACACACCTCAATTACTCTACAATTATTTTAAGCAACTATTTGCACAAGTAACCAATCCTCCGCTTGACGGAATTAGAGAAGAAATTATTACAGATATTAGCTTAGCCATTGGAGCAGATAGAAATATTTTTGATACCAATGCGGCACATTGTAAAAAGCTTAAAATCCAGAACCCAGTTATTTCTAATAATGACTTAGATAAAATTAAAAACATAGACCATCCTGATTTTATTTCTTGCGAAATACCAATTTTATACGATATAAAAAAAGGACTAAATGCTTTAGAAAAAGCATTGGATGGTATGATAGTACAGGCATGTAAAGCGATAGAAACCGGATGTAATATTATTATTTTAAGCGATAGAGGTGCCGATAAATCTAATGGCCCAATTCCTGCACTACTGGCTTGTTCTTTTTTACATCACTCCTTAAACAAATTAAAAAAACGTTCGAAATTTGGTATTATTATCGAATCTGCTGAGCCTCGTGAACCACATCATTTTGCCACTTTATTTGGTTATGGTGCAAGTGCCATAAATCCTTATATGGTAAATGAAATAATTCGCGAAAAAGTAAGAAATGGTACAATCACAGATATTGATGCCGAAGAAGCTGTTCAAAATTTTAACAAAGCAATAGGAAAGGGTATTTTAAAAATTATGAATAAAATAGGTATCTCCACCTTACATTCATACAGAGCCTCTCAAATTTTTGAAATTTTAGGCTTGAACAGTAAATTTAC
Source organism: uncultured Flavobacteriaceae bacterium (assembly GCA_964410265.1). Classification (GTDB taxonomy): domain Bacteria; phylum Bacteroidota; class Bacteroidia; order Flavobacteriales; family Flavobacteriaceae; genus Lutimonas. The sequence goes on from CAYPHN010000412.1 coordinate 2,494, forward strand.
AAATAAATATTTCCCAAACACACCTTCTCGAATTGAAGGTATAGGTCTTTATGAAGTAGAACGCGAAATGTCTAACAGACACAAAAATGCATTTTTTAACAGCACCATAGATAATAATTTAAGATTAGATATTGGCGGTGATTACCGATGGAGAAGAAATGGTGAACGTCATATGTTTAAC
>CAYPHN010000413.1:0-2670 GCA_964410265.1 uncultured Flavobacteriaceae bacterium
CCTCAAATAGGAGGTTCTGTAGATTTTGATGAAATTAAATGGAAAAATAAAGAAGGATTGGCTTTAAAAAAAGGATTTATTTCTCTGCAAAGTGAAAGTCACCCTGTTGCATTTAAAAATATAGAAATTTTAGAATTGGATTAAATAATTAATGTAATTTACCAACAATGAATATGTTCGCTAAAAGTTGTTTTATAATTCCAATAATATTTGTATTAATTTCAATAGAAATAAGTGCTCAAAAGTTTGAAGATTATCAACAAAAAGTAGAAGGTGAGAAATTTGATTTTGAGTTGGTTGCTATTACAGGTGGCAATTTTATGATGGGCAATGTAGAAACTGTAAAAAGTTCTGATGAAAAGCCACTGCACAATATAGAGGTTGATGATTTTTGGATGGGGAAATACGAAATCTCATGGACCCAGTATGATGCTTTTGTTTATGCTAAGAACACGGCAGATGCATTTATACCCGAATCTGAACTTCATAAATTAGGAATAGATGCCATTACAGGAGCATCGGTACCTTACGTAGAAATGAGTTTTGGTATGGGAAAAGAAAATTTTCCAGCTGTAAATATGACACAGTATGCTGCTCTGATGTACTGTAAGTGGCTAACGGCAAAAACAGGAATATTTTATCGTTTGCCAACGGAAGCAGAATGGGAATATGTTTGTAAAAAAGGAAAAACAGATTCAGACAACGCATTGACTCAAGTGGCCTGGTATGATGAAAACGCAAATAATAAATATCAAAATATTGGATCAAAAAAATCAAATGTCTTAGGTATTTACGACCTGCTAGGCAATGTTTCTGAATGGGTATTAGATCAATATAGCATCACTTACTATGCAAATTCACCAGAAAATAACCCGTGGAATATACCAAAGACATTGTACCCAATTGTGGTTAGAGGAGGTTCATGGAAAGATACAGCAAAGAAGGTTTGTTGCTCAGCTAGAGGCGCATCTAAATCGAAATGGAAGCAAAGAGACCCACAAATACCGAAGAGTAACTGGTGGTTTACAGACGCATCTTTTGTTGGGTTTAGAATTGTAAGACCAAAAGTACAACCTTCTCAAGATGAAATTAGTAAATACTGGCTAGAACCCATTAAAGATTTTGGATTAGATTAATTAAAATAATATACAATGAAAAATTTAACAAGACGCAAATTTGTAAAAGGATCTACCTTGGCATCGGGTGGTATTTTATTAGCACCATCTATTTTATCTTCTGCACCAATATTTAAAAAAGATGTAATGTTAAAGCTAGCTGTAGTAGGTTGTGGCGGAAGAGGTACAGGTGCAGCAAGTCAGGCGCTTAAAGCAGATCAAAATGTGAAATTGGTTGCTATGGCCGATGCTTTTGAAGACCAACTTCAAAAATCACATAAAAATTTATCTTTGATGTTTACTACAGATAGAGTGGCGGTTAAAGACGCTAATAAATTTGTGGGATTTGGATCTTATAAAAAAGCAATTGATGAGGCTGATGTTATAATTTTAGCTACACCACCCGGATTTAGACCACAACATTTTGAATATGCTATTGCTCAAGGGAAGCATGTATTTATGGAAAAACCAGTTGCTACAGATGTTGCCGGTATCAAAAAAGTATTGGCTTCTGCAAAGCTGGCTAAAGAAAACAAATTAAATGTTGTGGTTGGTTTACAAAGACATTTTCAAAGAAGTTATTTAGAGACCTATAAAAGAATCCAGGAAGGAGCAATAGGAAATATAGTTTCAGGTCAAGTATACTGGGATGGAGGAGGAGTTTGGGTTAGGCCTAGAAAAGAAAATATGACGGAAATGGAGTATCAAATGAGAAACTGGTATTATTTTAATTGGCTTTGTGGAGATCATATTTTAGAACAACATGTACATAACATAGATGTAGCAAATTGGTTTATTGGTGAATACCCAATTAAAGCGCAAGGAATGGGTGGGAGAGAGGTTAGAAAAGGAAAAGATCATGGTGAAATTTTCGACCATCACTTTGTTGAATTTGAATATCCTGGAGGAGCTATAATATCTAGTCAATGCCGCCATCAACAGGGTTGTATGCATAGAGTTTCTGAAACTTTTCAAGGAACTTTAGGCAATGTGCATACAAAAGGTAGTTATGCCACTATTAATTCTTATGAGGGCGGTGCTTTGTACAATCATCAAGGTGAAGATGATAAAAGTCCATATCAGGTTGAACACAATCAGTTTTTTGCTGCAATTAGAAACGGAAATTATATTAATAATGCAGAATATGGTGCAAAGAGTACCATGTCAGCGATTATGGGAAGAATGGCGACTTATTCTGGACAACAAATAAGTTGGGATGATGCAATGAATTCTAATCATGAAATTGTTCCAAATGAAGATTTGCTTGCATGGAGTTCTAATCCACCGGTAATTCCAGATGCAGCAGGAAATTATCCAATACCAGTTCCGGGAATAACCAAACCCTTTTAATTATGAATATGTGTAACGATTTTTTTACAATGCTTTTCATAATTTTCAGTGCATTTGGGCAAAAGCAACAAAGTGTTTTGGTTTTTTCTAAAACCGCTGGATACAGACATCAATCTATAAATTAAATATTAAAATTATCAAACGAGCATTCCAAATTTTGACACACAAGGGAATAGCCTGCACTCAACTTGATTGGGTGACTAAT
>CAYPHN010000414.1:0-2660 GCA_964410265.1 uncultured Flavobacteriaceae bacterium
TTCTGGCCAGCTCATAAATATGCTTTTTATTTCCAGTAGTTATTTCCCATTTTTTATCAATAGCTCCATTTTTATTGGCATAATTTCTTAAAACAGGTACACTATCAATAACTGGAGTAACAGAATGAGATAAAAATTTTATTGTATCATCATTTTTAAAATAAGTTTGTAAATCAGCCATGTTAACGGCCATCAAAGGACAAATACTTTGGCAACTAGTAAAGAAAAAATCAGCTACGTATATTTTGTTTTCAAAATTTTTTTGTGTTACGGATTCTCCATTTTGATTGATCAAATTAAAATTGGCAATTTTATGATTTCTATTAATATGTTTTACTGCATCATCAACAAGTCTTGGGTTTACATCAACAGGGTTATAAATTGGCAGCACAGCTTTTGGCTTTACCATATAATAAAGAATAGGTATAAATACAATAGTAAAAAAAAACAGAAACAATAAAGTAGGCTTCGACTTTTTAAAAAACTTAATTAGATACATAATTTCTGGTTTATAGCTATAATTTTATGATTAACGGCTACAAATTTACCTCATATGAATAATAAACTAGCACTTATTCAATTAATATTTATTACAATTAATGACATTTAGGGCAAATAAGCTCTTTTTAACATCTATTTTACATCTTCCTATTCTTTATTATACTTCATAAACCGTACATTTGTCCGATTTTAAAAATACAGAAACAAATTAATGGAAACATTTATAAAAATTACTCAATTTTTATTGAGCTTGTCCTTACTAATCGTTCTTCATGAATTAGGTCATTATATTCCCGCTAAACTATTTAAAACTAGAGTTGAAAAATTTTACCTGTTTTTTGATTATAAGTTTTCTTTATTTAAAAAGAAAATTGGTGAAACCACTTATGGTATTGGCTGGATACCTTTAGGAGGCTATGTAAAAATATCGGGGATGATCGATGAAAGCATGGACAAAGAGCAAATGGCCAAACCACCACAGCCTTGGGAATTTAGATCTAAACCAGCATGGCAAAGATTGATCATTATGCTTGGCGGCGTTACCGTAAATTTTGTATTGGGAATCTTTATTTATATGATGATGTTTACCGCTTGGGGTGATAATTATGTAGGTGTAGATGATGTGAAAAACGGGTTTTCGGTTGCAGAAAGTTTTAAAACCTTAGGATTTCAAGATGGTGATAAAATTTTAAAGGTTAATGGTAAAGAACCTTTTAATGTTTTAGATGTTAATAAACACCTGTTTTTAAGAGATGTAAAAACCATTGAAGTTACACATACAAATGGGCAAAATGAGACTATTAATTTACCGGAAGATATTGGTCATACCATGTGGCAAAATGGTGATATGAAACCTTTTACACCAAGGTATAGTGCCATATTAGATAGTGTTTTACCAAATACCCCAGCGTCTAATGCAGGATTATTAAAAGGCGATATTGTTACCGCCGTAGATAATCAACCTGTTGTTTACTGGAATGAATTTACTAATTTAATTCGCAATAATTCAGATAACAATGCAATGCAAATTACTGTAAACAGGGATGGTATGACAAAAACCATTGAAGTTACTCCTGTTGACAACCAATTGGGTATATCAACAAGAAGTTATAACAATGATATTACTGTAAATCATAAAGATTATTCCTTTGGCGAAAGCATCAATAAAGGGTGGTCTAAGGCATATTGGACATTAAAAGATTATATCGGTCAATTTAAATATGTATTTACTAAAAAAGGAGCTACAAGTTTGGGTGGCTTTATCACTATTGGAAGTATCTTTCCGGCAACCTGGGATTGGCAAGCATTTTGGAGCATTACAGCCTTACTATCAATTATGTTAGGGTTTATGAATTTGCTACCTATTCCTGCTTTAGATGGTGGTCATGTAGTATTTACCTTATATGAAATTATTTCGGGTAGAAAACCAAGTGATAAATTTTTAGAAAATGCACAAGTTACTGGTTTTGTTATTTTAATGGCACTATTATTGTTTGCTAATGGTAACGATATTTACAAATGGCTAACAGGTCAAATTTAAAACTAAAATTCTATGAAATATTTATTCGCATTGATTGCACTAATCACTTTAAGTTCTTGTCAAAATGACAATTCGGTTGATTATGATAAACAAAATGAAGCAGAAATAATAAATTATATTGAAAAAAATAATTTAGATGCTCAAAAGAGTAGCTCAGGCTTATATTATGTTATTGAAGAACAAGGTTCTGGATCTCAACCAAATGCCAACTCTAATGTTACTGTAAATTATAAAGGATATTATACCAGTGGTAAAGTATTTGACCAAAATGACGATATTAGTTTCAACCTACAACAAGTAATTCAAGGTTGGACGGAAGGAATAGCCTATTTTAAAGAAGGCGGTGAAGGTATACTTTTGATCCCTTCTCGTTTGGGCTATGGCTCTAATGATACTAGAGGAATTCCTGGTGGATCTGTTTTAATATTTGATATTGATTTATTAGAAGTAAAATAACCTTTAAACTAACCCTTCAATTTCAAAGAGGTCACCATGCTACTCATTCTTCGTAGCTCGTGAAGACATACTTGAATCAGGTATTTGGTATTTGGTATTTTTCTACTTGCTACTTTCTTCTTTTTTACTTTCAACTTTTAACTTCCGTTTTCCGTCTTACATC
>CAYPHN010000415.1:0-2656 GCA_964410265.1 uncultured Flavobacteriaceae bacterium
TTTGGTGTTGTTGATTTTGAACCACAAGAAATTAGCGATTATTATAGAGAACTTTTCGCATTAAAACACAAATGTAAATTTAATAATTGTCTTCATGTAAATGAACCCAAATGCGCTATTAAAGAAGCAGTTGAAAATGGTGAAATCGCATTATCTAGATATAAAAGTTATTTGCAATTATTGCATGGTGATGAAGAGCATTATAGAACGAATATATATCCTGAATAATTCGATTTTTTTTATAATAATAACAGTAAAAATCATTTTTTATTTAATAAATATTTCTTTTATTTGATATGTTATATTTTTTCTCTCTGAATATAATATTAAACATAATTAATATTCAAAATGAAAGCAGTAATTCAAAGAGTTACATCTGCATCAGTTATAGTAGAGGGAGAAAAAATTAGTGAAATTAAACATGGTCTATTAATTTTATTAGGCATTAATCCTACCGATACTTTTGAAGATATTCAATGGTTATCAAATAAGATAGCCAACCTACGAATCTTTAATGATGATCAAGATGTGATGAACTTATCACTTCTTCAAATAGAAGGAGAAGCCATTGTCGTAAGTCAATTTACTTTAATGGCAAATACTAAAAAAGGTAATAGACCTTCTTATATTAAAGCTGCAAAACCAGATATTGCTATTCCTCTATACGAACAATTTATTCTTCAATTTGAAACAGATCTAAAGAAAAAAGTTGGTACCGGAATTTTTGGTGCTGATATGAAAATTGATTTACAAAATGATGGACCCGTTACTATTATAATTGATACTAATAATAAACAATAAACTCTTTTTTGACTCGTTGTAAACTAAATTTCTGTTGCATGAAAAAAATCAATATTCCCCTAATTCTATTTCTCTTTATTATTTCTAACTTATTTTCACAAAACTTTGACCTTAGTGCATTAACTATTCCCGATAGTTTAAAAACAAAAGCCAATGCAGTTATTAGATATGAAAACACTTCTATCGAAATTGTTAGTCAATCAAAAATGACCATTGAAAAAGAAATGATTGTTACGGTATTAAATAAATTGGGGAAAAGTAAAAGCAATATACATTTATGGTATGATGATCACACTAAAGTTAACAATGTAGGTGCAAAAATTTACAATGCATTTGGTATAGAAATTAAGAAAATAAAACGCGGTGATTTTAAAGATGTTTCTGCAGTTAGCAGTAATGATTTATATAGTGATAATAGAATTTTATATTATGAATATATACCTATAAGTTATCCTTACACTATAAAATATCATTACACAACAACAACTTCACACACTGCCTTTATACCGGATTGGACACCAGTAAATAATTATTATACAAGCACTCAAAAAAGTAATTTTACTTTAGAATTCCCCGAATCTATCTCTATTAATTTTAAAGAACAAAATTTAAAGAAATATCAAATCGAAAACAATTCAACGAATCAATTAATCTCGTATACACTATTAAATGCTAAAGCTATAGAATCGGAACATTCTAGTCCTTTATTTACTCAATTCAGTCCATCAGTTAATTTTTCTGCAAATAAATTTAGTTTGGGAGGTGTTGACGGAGAGGCAGACAATTGGAAGGATTTTGGAAAATGGATGTATGATGAATTATTGGACGGAAGAAGTGAACTACCCGAATCCGTTAAACTTGAAATAAAAAACTTGGTCAAAGGAATTACAGATGAAAAGGAAAAAATCCGTTTGATTTATGATTATATGCAAGAAAAAACCAGATATATAAGTGTTCAAATAGGTATTGGTGGCTGGAAACCCATGCTTGCAAGTGAAGTTGATAAATTGGGTTATGGTGATTGTAAAGCCTTAACTAATTACACGCAGTCATTATTAAAAGCTGCAAACATAACCTCTTATTATACTGTTATATACGCTAAAAGAAGAAGAGATATTGATAATAAATTATCAGCCATGCAAGGTAATCATGCCATATTAATGGTTCCTACAAAAAAGGACACCATCTGGCTTGAGTGTACTAGCCAGAAAGCACCAATTGGATATATGGGAAAATTTACTGATGATCGAGATGCCTTGGTGATTACACCCGAAGGAGGCAAAATCATTCATACCAAATCATATAGTAATACCGAAAGCAAACAAATTATCAAAGGAGAATATACCCTAGATGAAAACGGAAATATTTCCGCGAAAGCGAAAATTGAAAGTTCGGGAATTCAATATGACGATCATTATTTTTTAGCCGATTTCGACAAAAAAGAAAAAGATCATTATTACAAAGATTTCTTTAACAATATAAATAATATAAAAATTAAAACAATTAAATTAAATAACGATGATATCAACGCAGTTTTCACTGAGAATATTGAATTTTCTGCGAGTAATTATGTCGTGAAAAGTGGAGAAAGAATGCTGGTGCGAATAAATGCCTTTAATGTGAATCAAAATATTCCGAAAAAATATAGAAATCGAAAACAAAAATTAGAAATACAATATGGCTTTTTAGATAAAGATGAAGTTATTATCAATCTTCCTAAAAATTACACAATAGAGAGTATGGCTAATGAAAAAGAAATAAAATCTGATTTTGGAACTTATAAAATACAATTAGAAAAAATGGCTCTATTCTAATTATAGAGTGATTTATACTAAATTTAATCTTCCCAGGTTTT
>CAYPHN010000416.1:0-2638 GCA_964410265.1 uncultured Flavobacteriaceae bacterium
TAATTCCCTCTTTTGGTTTTAATTTTTGTTGTAAGAAATCAGGAAGTCGAACTTTCCCAATAAAACATAGGCCTTGTGAATCTTTCTTATCAGCAGTTACCAAGTCCAATTCAGAAGCAATTTTACGAACCTCTGGTTTGGTCAATTCCCCAATAGGGAAAAGAGATTTGGCAAGTTGTGCTTGAGATAATTGACACAAAAAATAGGACTGATCTTTGTTATTATCTTTTCCTGCTAATAAACGATATACTAGCTTCCCATCTTTATCAATTTCCGATTTACGGCAATAATGACCCGTAGCCACATAATCTGCTCCTAAATCAAGAGCGATTTTCATAAATACATCGAATTTAATTTCTCTATTGCATAATACATCTGGGTTTGGAGTTCTACCCAATTCGTACTCACGAAACATATAATCTACAATACGATCTTTATATTGTTCACTTAGGTCAACAACCTGAAAAGGAATTCCCAATTTTTCAGCAACAAGCATAGCGTCATTACTATCTTCTAACCATGGACATTCATTGGAAATAGTAACAGAATCATCATGCCAGTTCTTCATAAACAAGCCAATAACTTCATAACCTTGCTCTTTTAATAAATATGCAGCAACGCTCGAATCTACACCTCCGGATAAGCCAACAATAACTCTTTTCATTTTACAAAAAATTGAGTTTGCAAAGATAGTAAATTGATTGGTAGTTTATAATCCTTAGGTCGAATTTAGGTTTTAAGGATTACTTTGTTAGTTGCGATTCAAAAATGGGATAATTTGTTAAAAAATAAAAATCTAATCCTTTTCTTTTTTAGGTTTTATAGCTGGTTGCTCGGTACTAACCAATTCGCCATCTACATAATTTTCCCAAGTACCTACACGAAGATCATCTTTAAATGGACCTTTTTTTATTAAATCACCAGATTTACGACTATAATAAATAGCCATACCGTTAAGTTTACCATTAGCATAGTTAAAGTCCTGATAAAGAAACCCTTTGATAGAATATTTTTTGTAATTCCCTTCTTGTAAGCCATTTTTATAAGCTGATATTTCCGTTGGTTCACCGGATGGATAAAAGGTTTTATACACACCGTGAAGTTTGCCATTATTATAATTTTCTTCACTCATAATTGATTTACCATCAGGATGATAAAACAACCATTTTCCTTCTCTTTTTTTCCCAATCATCTTCCCTTTACTTTCCAACATACCTGAGGTAGTAAAGAACTGAACATCAGCTAAATTACCACCTTTATGAAATTTTTTAACTATGATTGGATAACTAGAATTTGAAGCTGAATAATACTTAAATTCACCTACTTCTTTACCGTGATCAAAAGTACCTACGTATCTTACTCTGTTGTTGCCGTAATACTTTTTCCATACGCCATTTCGTTTTCCATTACTATCCATTTGATTAATGTTAGATTGGGCATTCATGGAAATAATACCAGCAGTAAAAAAAACAATTAAACAAATTTTATTTATACATTTATGCATCATAATTTAAATAACTTCAAAATTCAATTTTTGTTGTTCAATTCAGAAAAGTAAAAATATAAATATTTTTTTATATCGGTCTATAATACTTTAAAATATAAGTGATTGGAATTTTTTATAATATACCATCATCGTATTGTTTATTGGCACGTAGTAATAGGGTTTAACTATCATTGAAGTTCTATAAAAAATCAAGAAGGAGTAAATGGATAAAAATGATCTCATTACCGAATTAAATTCTTTTAAAACTGCCAAAAGAATACATAGGGACAAGTCTACAAAATTTGTATTGAATCATTCTGAAACCTTTCCTTTTTTATTAGAATTGGTAATTGAAGACCAAAACAGAATTAATATAAAAGCGGCTTGGGTATTTGAATTGGTTTGTTTTGAAAATATATCATTATTGGTTAAACACCTGCCTTATTTCTCCAAGAACCTTAAAAAGATACACCATGAAAGTGCATTACGACCCATTGCCAAAGTTTGTGCCTATATATGTAAAACTCATTTTTCATATAAAGAAAATAAGCTTTATCAATGGTTGTCTAAAGAGGAGATGCAATTCATTGTAGAAAGCAACTTTGACTGGCTTGTTGGAGACCACAAGGTAGCTACAAAAGTTTTTGCTATGGAAACCTTATTTTTTTTAGGATTTGAAATTGACTGGGTTCATGATGAATTAAGATTAACATTAGAAAAAAACATAATCCACAATAGTGCTGGTTATCAGGCCCATGCCAAGAAAATTTTAAAAAATATAAAAGCTCTAAATAATTGAAAGATTTACAAATTTTTGAAATTAAATTTTAAATTAGTTTATCTTTGCAGCTTATTTAAAATAGCAAAATAATGAGTTTGTCAAGCTTGAATGCAATTTCACCAATTGATGGTAGATATAGAAATAAAATCGAAAATTTAGCACCATTCTTTTCTGAAGAAGCCTTAATAAAATACCGTGTACAGGTTGAAATTGAATATTTTATTGCCCTTTGTAAAATTCCTTTACCTCAACTAAAAGAATTTGACAAAAGTTTATTTGGTGCTTTAAGAAATCTTTATTTAAAATTTTCTTCTACTGATGCGCAAAAAATAAAAGATATTGAAAGTATAACCAATCATGATGTTAAAGCT
>CAYPHN010000417.1:0-2636 GCA_964410265.1 uncultured Flavobacteriaceae bacterium
TTGCACAGAGTAACGACTCTGAAAAATCAAGTAAATTTGGAATCCGCGCAGGATATCATTCTCCATTTATGGTTATAGACGGTGCAGGTTTGGCAGGGACTGAACCCCTTAATACATTTTATATAGGTGTCTTTAAAGAATATAAACTGATCCCGATGTTATACGCCGGAGGTGGTTTAGAGTATTTTCAAAATGGATTTCAATCAACCCTTATTGATTTAAAAAGAAAATTACATTATATAAGTGTTCCTTTGTATCTTAAAGTAAAATTTGGCCCTGTTTATGCTACAGCAGGCACCGCTTTAAACTTTAAATTAGCTGAAAAGAATATTTTAGCAGGTGCATCTGTCGATCCTTTAAGTGAAAAGTCAGATGTATTTGATTTGCCGTTACAGGCAGGTATTGGCGTGAAAATATTAATGTTTTCTATTGAAGCACGATACAATTGGGGAATGTTGGATGTAAACAATGGTGTAAAAAATCAGTACTTTCAATTAGGTCTAGCCGTATTCTTCTAAAAGAAAAAAATAATATTAACCTTAAAAATAAAAAATGCTGATTATTAAAAATGTAACAATTGCAGGAGGAGGAACTTTAGGTTCACAAATAGCATGGCAATCTGCCTTTCAGGGCTTTAATGTAGTGGTTTACGATGCCTTCGAAAAAGGAATAGACGCAAGCAAAATATTTCATAAACAATTTGCCGATTTATTCCTAGAAACGAGAGGAGCCTCTAAAGAAGAAATTGAACAAACACTTTCAAGATTAAGCTATACCACGAATTTAAAGGAAGCTGTTAAAGATGCCGATTTAATAAGTGAGTCTATTCCCGAAAACGTAGACATTAAAAAAGCTTTCTATAAAGAATTAAGTAAAGTGGCAATTGAAAAAACCATTTTCACAACAAACTCATCTACTACACTACCAAGCCAATATGCTAAAGAAACGGGTCGTCCTGAGAAATTTCTTGCTTTGCATTTTGCCAATGGAATTTGGGATTCCAATGTAGGCGAGGTAATGGGGCATCCAGGAACTGATTCTGCAATTTTTGATCGTGTGGTTGAATTTGCTAAAGAAATTGGTATGGTGCCCATACCCATTTATAAAGAACAAAATGGTTATGTTTTGAATTCATTATTAGTGCCGTTACTATCAGCAGCAGCCAACTTAATGGTTAATGGTGTATCTGATTTTGAAAGCATAGATAAAACGTGGATGATTTCTACAGGAGCTAAAATAGGACCTTTTGGTATAATGGATACAGTAGGTATGCAAACCATGTACAACATTGATATATTATGGGGAGAAAAACTTGGAGACCAAAGTATGCTTGATCGTGCTGCATTAATTAAAAAAGAGTATATAGATAAGGGAAAGATGGGAGTAAGTTCTGGAGAAGGGTTCTATACCTATCCAAACCCAAGTTTTGAGGATGAGCATTTTTTAAAATAGTGTAACTATGTAAACAATTGATTTTAATTAAAACAGAAGGTTTTTGTTCTGGCAAAAATCTTCTGTTTTTTTTAAGTAAGAGGATAATTGTGAAGGTTAATTTGATTTTATGTATAGTGATTCTAAGCTTTTTTTTAAGTCCAACTATTTATGCTCAAGATACAATAAGCAATAATATAGTAACTGAACAAATTTGGATTGATTATAATCCTTCCTATAAATTAAGTGAAAAGGTAGTATTATATGGCGATATTGGAGCAAGAACACTTTTTCCTCACGAGTGGAATAGATTTATTATCAGACCTTCGATTAGTTACAAACTACCTAAACCAATTTTTCAGGACTTATTTTATAATTCAGAGCTACACGGTGGTATTGGGTTCTTCTTTACTAATAATTTATCAGAATCCAATCGTTTGGAAATTAGACCCTTTCAAGGGTTTAAACTCATGTGGCCTAATCGCCCAAGAATTAGAATTCAACATTATGTGAGATTAGAAGAGCGTTTTGACATCAATACAACCAGCTGGAAAAACACCTTTGGATTTAGAATCCGCTATCAGGCAGAAATGGTATTCTTCTTAAAAGGTGATTGGTTTAGTTTTAACAAAGGTTTTTATTTACCTGTTAGCCTAGAACTTTTTTGGAATCTTATTGGAACCAAACAATTTAATGATGCTGTTAGAATTATACCGGGTATTGGTTATGAATTCTCATCAAAGTGGAAAGGAGAGTTACTTATAGGCTACTATTATACTCGAAATACTGTAGAAGATGTTTTTAGTACAAATGATTTGGTACTCCGAATTAGGGTTTATCATAAATTCTCGAGAGAATAAATATCTAACCAAATACGCTTATAAAACATGACACTAAGATGGATAGTGTAGTCATTCACAAATCGTACATTTGAAAGTGAATGAAAATGGAATAAAGGAAAGCAACGAAACGCCAACAATGGCTATAGTTAATACGGGTTTTGGTGCTTAACCCAAAGTGAAGTGCCTTGAACAAAGTCCGCAAAATTTTCAATTTTGCGTGTCTATTAAATAAAGAAAAAATTAAAAATTTGGCTAAGTGCTTAATCGAAAGTTCAGTCCTTCGAAATCCCGTACTAACCATAGCCGAGACGTTGTAGAGCATACCTTTACGAAAAAATAAGATTTAAAATTAGGTCGAAAAAA
>CAYPHN010000418.1:0-2628 GCA_964410265.1 uncultured Flavobacteriaceae bacterium
AAAGAAACCATTGGTACAAAAGATCACCAAACAATTAAAGTTGTTCATGATATTTTAAAATTGCAGCAAGAAGTTTCGGATGAAAAATCTTCTCACGGATCAGGTGGCATGAAATCAAAAATTGAGGCAGCAATGATTTTACAAAAAAACAATATTGAAACCTGGTTGGTAAACGGACTAGAAGACAACTTTATAATAAACGCCATAGAGGGAAAAACGAATTTCACAAAGATTATTAAATACTAATTGTCATTCCCATGTAAATGGAAATCTTTTGATATTTTTAAAAATTATTCAAATGAATTACTTATCAATAAACGACATAGACAATTTATCCGATTGGGTAAACGAAGCCATAGATCTTAAAAAAGATCCTTATCAATATCAAAGTTTGGGAAAAAACAAAACCATTGGTATGTTGTTTTTTAACAATAGTTTACGTACCCGATTAAGTACGCAAAAAGCCGCAATGAATTTGGGCATGGAAACCATAGTTATGAATTTTGGGAGCGAAGGCTGGGCTTTAGAATTTGAGGATGGGGTTAAAATGGATCAAGGTAAATCAGAACACATTAAAGAGGCAGCTCAGGTAATTTCACAGTTTTGTGATGTAATTGCCATACGAGCATTCGCTTCATTAAAAGATAAAGAAAAAGATTTGGCAGAAGAGGTTCTTACAGCGTTTGTTAAATATGCCTCTGTACCCATTGTGAATATGGAAAGCTCGGTGGCGCATCCATTACAGGCTCTAGCAGATGCAATTACTTTGGAAGAATATAAAGAAATTCACAAGCCTAAAGTAGTTTTAAGCTGGGCACCACATCCCAAAGCTTTGCCACATGCTGTGGCAAATTCGTTTATTGAAATGATGCAGAAACAAGATGTTGATTTTGTTATTACACATCCAAAGGGATATGAATTAAATCCTGAAGTTGTTAAAGATGCAACTGTTGAGAATGATCAGGATAAAGCTTTTGCAAATGCAGACTTTATTTATACAAAGAATTGGAGCGCATTTAATGATTATGGAAAAGTAATCTCTCAAGATAATAAATGGACAATTAATGCTAATAAAATGGCCAAAACAAATAATGCTAAATTTATGCATTGTTTACCGGTTAGGAGAAATGTGGTGGTAACAGATAAAGTATTAGATAGCGAAAATTCATTGGTAATTGAACAAGCAAATAACAGAACTTATGCTGCACAAATTGTATTAAAAAAGATACTAGAGAAACAATAGATGTCATTCTCATACAAATTTAAAATGAAACTAAAAATAATAAAAATAGGAGGTAATGTAATCAATAACAAAGAAGCTTTGACTTCTTTTTTAATGGATTTCTCGAAGGTATCTGAGCCAAAAATCTTAGTGCATGGCGGTGGTAAAAGAGCTACTGAAATGATTTCTAAATTGGGCTTAAAACCAAAAATGATTCATGGCAGACGTGTTACTGATAATGCTAGTTTAGAAGTTGTCACTATGGTTTATGCAGGCTTGTTGAATAAAAACATTACAGCTGAGCTTCAAAAATATAACTGCAATGCCATTGGATTATCTGGAGCAGATGCGAATAGTATTTTGGCACACAAACGAATTGTTAAAGATATAGATTACGGTTTTGCGGGTGATGTTGATCAGGTAAATTCAAGTATCATAAAAATTTTGGTTTCCAACAATCTAACTCCGGTTTTTTGTGCTATCACGCATGATGGTAATGGGCAATTATTAAATACCAATGCAGATACTATTGCCGCTGAAATTGCCAAAGGGTTGAGCGATGATTTTGAGGTAGAATTAATATATTGTTTTGAAAAATCAGGTGTTTTAACCGATGTTGATAATGATGATTCAGTTATCGAATTAATCAATTCTAATTCCTTTCAAAGTTTAAAACAAAAAGGTATCATTGCAGATGGTATGTTGCCCAAAATTGACAATTGTTTCCATGCTTTACAAAATGGTGTTGCAAAAATTATTATCGGTAAACCGGAAGTAATTATCAATAAATATTTAAAACATACAACTTTAGTTTTATGATTTCAAAATTGACAACAGAAGCAATAGAATTGCTCAAGAACTTGATCGAAACGGAATCGTTTTCAGGGAATGAGGATAAAACAGCTTTGTTAATTCAAGCATGGTTTGAACAAAATAAAATTCCGTTACAACGTGATAATAACAATATTTGGGCGCTAAATAAACATTTTGATGCTGCTAAACCTACTATTTTATTAAACTCACATCATGATACAGTAAAGCCGAATAAGGGTTATTCAAGAGATCCGTTGCAAGCTGAAGTGATTGATGGCAAATTATTTGGTTTAGGAAGTAATGATGCAGGCGGTTGTTTGGTTTCGTTAATCGCAACTTTTACCCATTTTTATGCTTTTAAAGATTTAAAATATAATTTAATAATTCTGGCTTCCGCAGAAGAAGAAAATTCGGGTGATCAAGGAATTAGAAGTATAATTCCTAAAATTCCTAAAATAGACTTTGCTATTGTAGGAGAACCAACTTTAATGCATTTGGCTATTGCCGAAAAAGGCCTGTTGGTTTTAGATTGCTATGCGCATGGCATAGCAGGTCACGCCGCACATGGTTTGGGTGAAAATTCCATTTATAAA
>CAYPHN010000419.1:0-2617 GCA_964410265.1 uncultured Flavobacteriaceae bacterium
TCTTTCTCTAAAAGTTTTTGCGTGTTGAAAGGCCAATATGGTTGTTGGAACCAGTATGGCTACCTGTTTGCCATTGTCAACTGCTTTAAAGGCAGCGCGAATGGCAATTTCGGTTTTACCGAATCCCACATCACCACAAACCAATCTATCCATAGGTCGGTCTTTTTCCATATCCGCTTTTACATCTTGGGTTGAACTAAACTGATCCGGTGTATCTTCGTATATAAAACTTGCTTCTAATTCGTGTTGCATATAGCTATCCGGATTAAAAGCATATCCTTTTTGTAATTTTCGTTTGGCATACAATTGAATTAAATTATATGCAATGTGTTTTACTCTAGATTTAGTTTTTTGTTTTAATTTATTCCAAACATTAGATCCAAGTTTGTGGACTTTAGGAGCTTTACCGTCTTTGCCGTTGTATTTGGTTATTTTATGTAAAGCATGAATACTTATGTAAAGTATATCACGTTCGCCATAAATTAACTTAATTGCTTCTTGTTTTTTCCCTTCAACATCGATTTTCTGGAGTCCGCCAAACTTACCAATACCATGATCAATATGAGTCACATAATCACCTATTTCTAAATGGGTTAGTTCTTTTATGCTAATGGCTTGTTTTTTAGCAAAACCACTTTTTAAACGAAATCTATGATAGCGTTCAAAAATTTGATGATCGGTATAGCAGGCAATTTTTAAATCCTTATCAATAAAACCTTGGTATAAAGGTGTGGTAATCGTTTGGTATTTTACCTCCTCTTCTTGGTCGTTAAAAATATCATGAAAACGTTTGGCTTGTTTTTTATTATCACAAAACAGATAATTTGCAATACCATTTTTAGTGTTTTCATTTAAGTTTTTAATCAGCAAATTAAATTGTTTGTTAAACGAAGATTGCGGTGTTGTAGAAAAAACTATTCTTGTAGGACTGTCTTTTTTTGACTCATACCGAGTTTTAATAAGCTGAAAATTATTTAATTGATTTAAGATTACATCTCCATTGCAAAATAATTCTCCTGGTTCAGAATGCTTGATTTCTCCGCTTAAATTTTTAAAAACTTCTTGAGATTTGATAAATAATTTGTCTAACTTGTCTTTGGCTAGATCTAAATTTTTGGCAAAAACAATTGTTTTGGCTGATATATATTTTAAAAAACTTTCTCTTTTTTCTTCGAGCATTTTATTCTCAACATTTGGCATAATGTTGATTTTCTTTAATTTTTCAATAGAGAGTTGTGTTTCAATATCAAAAGTTCTTATGCTATCTACTTCGTCGCCAAAAAATTCGATCCGATAAGGTTCATTATTCGAAAAAGAAAATACATCTATAATACCTCCTCTAACGGCAAAATCGCCTGGTTCTGTTACAAAATCAACACGATTGAAATTGTATTCGTGCAACATTTCATTTATAAAGTCTAAAGAAACTTCTTCGCCCACATTTAATTTTAAGGTATTTCTTTTTAATTCGCTTTTGGTAATAACCTGCTCAAATAAGGCATCTGCATAAGTGACAATTATTGCTGGTTTTTTTTGAGAATTAATTCTATTTAAAACTTCTGCACGTAGTAAAATATAGGCATTGTCGGTTTCTTCAATTTGGTATGGACGACGGTAAGAACCTGGATAAAAAAGAACATTATCGTTATCTAAAAACTGTTCCAAATCATTGAGGTAGTAGGCAGCTTCTTCTTTATCATTAAAAATTAATAAAACCGGATTGTCTATTTTTTGAAATAATGAACTAATCACATAAGACAATGACGAGCCAACCAAATTAGAGATTTCTATTTGTTGTTTTTGGTTTTCTAAAGCTTTTACAATTTGATTTACTTTATCAAATTGTTGGTACAAATCAACAATAATTTGTTTACTCAATGCTATTGATTTTTTACAAAGATATGTTTAATGGTGATATTATTTAAGATGTTTTCCACAAGATATTTTTAAAACAATGTACCAACTTTTTAAAATCGTCTTCTAAATTATACACGTTTGGTGAAACCCTAATGGCACTTCCTCTAAATGATACGTATATTTTGTTCTTTTCAAATTCGGCCTTTAGTAGGTTTAAATTAATGCCTTCCGGAAGATAAATTCCAAACAAATGATGCGCTCTGTATTTGGCATCTTCAATAAAACATCCTAAGTTTTGTAGTTCTATTATAGAATTTTTAGAAATTTTTTTACAATAATTTTGTATGTTTTTGGGTTCCCAATGAAGTAATTGTTCAATGGATTTTAAAAGCATCGGACTTAGAGTAAAGTTACTCATTTCACCCACATTAAACCTCCCAGCTTTTGGCTGATATGCTTCTTCATAACTAACTAAACCACTAAAATTTTGACTGTTTTTACGATTTACCCAATTTTCTTCAATGGGATTGCCTTCCTTAAAACGATCAGAATAGTAGGCCAAACCAATAGAATAAGGTCCAAGCAACCATTTATAACCTGCACATATTAAGGCATCAGGTTGAATATCTTTTACTGAAAAAGATAAGGCACCAACACTTTGTGTTCCATCTATGATTAATAAAGCCTTGTGATCTTTTGTTTTTTTTCGAATCGCTTTTAAATCAAAAAGGGTTCCGTCTGCCCAATGTACATGTGGCAT
>CAYPHN010000420.1:0-2594 GCA_964410265.1 uncultured Flavobacteriaceae bacterium
TATTTATTCCGCAGGAAGCGCGGCAAACGAAGGTCTAAATATTCAATTTTTTGAATAGATGATTCTTGACTTATGCTTATTTGTTGTTTTAAATCAGAAATCGAATTAGCTATCTTAAAACCATTCGGAGAAACTAGCTCAAAACTAATTTCATCTTCAAATTGCTCATTATTATTACAAATCATATGGTTCAAAAAATAATATAATGCCTTATTCGGCTCTTCAATTTCCTCTCTATTAAAATTATTATTGAGTTTTTTAGTCACTTTATCATAATTGTCTTTTATCAAAGATTCGTGTAAATATAACAAGGCTATCTTTTGAGAATAAAAAGGTGATTTGTTTTTTCTAAGCATCTTTTCTGCTTTAGACAAATAAATTTTAGACAATAAAAGAAAATCATTTTTAATACTATCATCCAATATAACTGAAAACTCCTGTAGTTTTGTGGCAATTCGTATTGAAGAACCTATTGTTTCTTTTCTATAATTTATTAAATATGATGCTTGCAGGTATTTTAAATTAATCGCATACTTATTTAATATTTCCTTTAAGTCCGTTTTATTAAGATACCCAATGTTTTTAAAAACCACTTCGCCATTTGGATCAAGAATAAAAATGTATGGTATTCCTTGAATTCCATAATCTTCGGCTATACTTCTAAATTTATCAATATCTATTTTAACAAAAATAAAATTAGAAGTTATTTCTTTTACATCTGGTTTACTCCATGACTCTGCATCCATCATTTTACAAGGCCCACACCAATCTGCATAAAAATCAACTAATATTAATTTATTAGTTCCTAAGGCTACTTTTTGGGCTTGAACTAAGGGGTTGTCCTTCACCATAGCACAAACAACAATAGATTGCAACAAAACAATTAGTAATAAAAAATATCTTTTCATACGATTAAATTTTTGAGAATATTTATCCTCCCAACAAAATTTATATATAACTACGTGTTCATAATTTAAAATAGTTAACATGATAAGACCATTGCAAAACTGTTTTTTTACTTATTTAAGGTTTTATTTTGTAACGGTCTTATGATTATACTAATCAATTAACAATTTAATTCAAATTAATGATCCTTCAACACAACAACACTAAAATACATTCTAAAAAGTTAAAATAGTTGGGTTATTATTCTTTAAATTCTATGATTAACTTCTGCTCATGATTGCATTAATTATGCATCTTTAACCTTTAGTGGTAATTTCTTTTTTAGTTCTTCAATAATATTAAATACTGCTGGGCAAATTTCTAAATTACTTAAAGTCAGCTCGGTTAATTGTATAAATTTTTTACGATTGGTATGCGGGTATTCACCACATGCCTTTGGTCTTACATCATAAATAAAACAAGTATTATCTGTATTTAAAAATGTACAAGGTGCACTTTGCAAAACCATAAAGTCATCTTTATCTCTTTCTAAATATTGTTCAATAAATTTATGTTCTTTTATTTTCAAATATTTCGAAATTCTTGAAATATCTTTTTCTGTAAAAATAGGGCTTGTAGTTTTACAACAATTGGCACATTTTAAGCAATCCGTTTTTTGAAATTCTTTGTTGTGTAAATCTTGCATCAACAAATCCAACCTTTTGGGGTTTTTTTTCTTGAGTTTATTAAAATACTTTTTGTTCTCAATTGCATTTTCTTTAGCTTTAAATGGCAATTGGTTTAAAATTTTATCCATTTTTTTTAATTATAAAATCAAAATTAACATATCTTATTCATTATCCTATTAAATTAGTTATTTTTGCGCTCTAAATAAAATGAGTAATGAGTCTTCAGAACACCTTAGATATTGCTATTAAGAATGGCATGAAAACTTTATTTCAAGTTACAATTCCTACAATTGAATTTCAAGAAACTCGAAAAGATTTTGATGGTGATATTACCATTGTAGTTTTTCCTTTTTTAAAATTCATCAAAGGAAACCCATTTGAAATAGCAACCAAACTAGGTGATTATTTAAAAGAATTTGTTGATGAAGTTTCTGATTTTAATGTAGTTAAAGGATTTTTAAATTTAACAATATCTAACAATCATTATTTAAATTCATTTTCTGAAATTCTAAATATTAAAGATTTCGGAATAAGTCAAGTTAGCACAGATGATAAAGCAGTGATTGTTGAATATTCATCGCCAAATACAAATAAGCCACTGCATTTGGGGCATATTAGAAATAATTTATTGGGTTATTCGGTAGCGCAAATTATAGCGGCTTCTGGCAAAAAAGTATATAAAACTCAAATTATCAATGACCGTGGGATTCATATTTGTAAAAGTATGCTGGCTTGGAAATTATTTGGCAATGGAGAAACTCCACAAAGCACAGGCTTAAAAGGAGATAAATTGGTTGGAAACTACTATGTTAAATTTGATCAGAAATACAAGAAAGAGATTCGTGAACTTGTTGGAAATGGAACCTCAGAGGATGTAGCAAAAAAAATAGCACCAATTTTATTGCAAGCACAAAAAATGCTAATAAAATGGGAATCTGGTGATAAGGAAATAGTTGATTTATGGAGGGAAATGAACCAATGGGTCTATGACGGCTTTGATATTACCTATAAAGAGATGGG
>CAYPHN010000421.1:0-2584 GCA_964410265.1 uncultured Flavobacteriaceae bacterium
ATTTTTTAAAATACTTTTTAAAGACCCTATTTGTTCTAATAGAATTTGGCGTTCTAATTTTATTTCATCATTTACCCTAATCAATGGTGGGTAAGATGGATTTACTCTTTTTTCTAAACCCTCTCTTGTTTTAGAAAGGATAATTATATTATTTACACTTGTTATTATATTTGGATCTTCAATATTAACAATTGCAGGAGCCTGTATATAATCACTTTTCAGGGTGTTATTGTTCAATAAATAATTCTCTAAATTAATCAAATATGAAATTCTATTCTGAAAAGATTGCGCCTCTCCATCTAATAATGTCACTTCGTTCAACAAAGAACTCCCCTCAGCAGATAAATCATAAATATTATTTCTTTGTTTAAAATCTCCCAAATCAGATTCAATATTTTTCAAACTATTCGCCTCAACATCAAATAAGGTATCGATATATTTTTGGGTTTTTAATGCATATTTTATTTTTTGTCTTCTTTGATCTTCGTCTAAAACTTCGACTGTAGTATTAATAAAATCAACAATTCTTTTTTTATTGGTGCCATTTAAACTTAATTCAATTATTGAAGTTCCTTTTTTCTTTGTTGCAACTTCTATTTTTTGATATTTTTTTACAGTACCATCAAAGCCATTAAACCTTATAAAATATGTTTTATCTGCCAAATCAAATAAAGGACTTTGATTTAGAATTTTAAATGAAAAAAATGGAGTTTCTATTGTTGAATCTACAACAAAAACTTGTGAAAAAATAAGATCATTTGGCATAAATGATTTACTGTCATTGGTATAGTAATTAATCAATTTATTTTCTTCATCATCAAATTCGACTGAAATTCTAACCTCATCATTATTTAAAAACTCTAATTTTATATCGTTGCCTTTTAAATGATATTTTAAGGAGTCTAAAACAATAACAAATGGAACTTTTCCATAAACATTTTCTTTTCTAAATCTTCCATCAATTAAATAATCAATATTATAATTTAATCTTTTTACTACCTTTTCATTATGTGATCGTGATTTTAATATGGTAATTATCGTTTCTACCTTATCACTAGGTCCTCCCCAGTTAAAAGCAATATTAGTACTAGAAGAAAAAAGCGGGTTTTGTTCATCACTAACCGTGATTACACTTTTCAAATTAAAAATTCTTTTTGAAGTAGTATTTACTATTTTGGCTATAATCAATGCAAATATAATAACTATTAGAAATAATTTCCAGTAGCTTATTATTTTAAAAAAATACTATTTTATATCAAACGTTTGAAGTTCAATATCAAATTTATTATTCTCTTTCATTTAAACTTTATAATGCATTTATTAATAAAATTGTTGTTGTTACTAATGACAAAACAGCAATCAATGATGTTATGGATTGCATACCGCTTGTACCTGTACCCCAAGATTTTTGTTTCAACGGTTCTACATAAATAATGTCATTGGATTGGATATAGAAATTATCAGAATCAAAACTATTGATATCGAGCATGTTTATGTCATATCTTTTGGTTCCGTCAATATTCTTTCTAAAGATGGAAACTCTTTCTCTGTTTCCCGTAAGGGTTATATCACCAGCAGTAGCTAGAGCTTCTATTAAGTTTACCTGATTTAAATATAAAACTTTTGACCCAGTGCTTTTAACTTCACCCAAAACCGTAAATCTTATACCGGCAAGTTTTACAAGTATAAAAACATCATCTGGATTCTTAAAAAATATTTCAAACTTTTTTTCAATTTTTTCACGAACCTCACTAGTTGTATAACCTAATACATTAATTTCTCCAATATAGGGCAATCTAATATTACCATGTCTATCAATACTGTAAGCAGTAAAATAAAGACTTGCTGCATTAAACTGTAAATTAGGGTTTACATTATTACTTGTTGTAGTTTGAAATAATGCTACTAATTTTTCATCTGCTGATTTAATTTGAATATCAATCATGTCATTAACCTGCAACTTATATGGAGCATTTTGTAATTTTTTCAAAGATTGATTTTCTAACTTTTCTCCTTGAAAATACACCAAATCCCTATTGGGTATACAAGATATAGATAAAACAATGAGTACTAAAATAGTTAGCAATTTTTTCATGTTTGGTTTTTTGACTGAAAGGCAAATATAATTTTTAAATTGTTCACAACAATAATTTTTCTTCCTATTTTCGCAAATAAAATAGTAGTCTTGATAACTAAAATACGTACCTATATAAAATTTCTTTTAAAATCTACCAATCAGCATGGTATACACTCACCTTTTGTATATGAATTTATAACGAAATGCCTTTATAAAAAGGGCCTCATTGAACGTGAGAAAATCAAGTTATTAAATAATTATAAATTAGCACTAGTTAAAAATGATAATATTATTTTTATAACCGATTTTGGTGCTGGATCTAAGCATTTTAGAGACAATAAACGTAAAATTTCTACGATTGCAAAACGAGCGGGAATATCTAATAAAAGAGGCTTGTTGTTGTTTAAAATAATCCAATACTTTAACACTGAAAAAATACTTGAAATTGGCACTTCATTGGGTATTGCAACAGCATGTTTTTCAGCAGCCAACCCAAATGCCAAAATC
>CAYPHN010000422.1:0-2577 GCA_964410265.1 uncultured Flavobacteriaceae bacterium
TATCAATATCCAATTAATTTTACATACTCAATTGCTAATGAAGATGAAATGAGTTTCAATGTGTGACTGGGTGTCGTTTTTTTAAACTTTACTCAAGTAATAATCACTTCTGCAACAAAATAGCAAGTACTTAAATTCTTTTATCAAGAAAAAATAAAACTCAATGTTTTGACTTACTTACAACGGGTTTTACTGTCGGAAAACCCTTGCGTACTTAGCCATTACCAATCTTACCCAACCGCTGGCATTCAAACAAAATGTCTAACTTTAAACAACGGTGTCAATGAATAAAAAGGAAAAATAATGAAAAAATTGTTAAACAGAATGAGAGTAGTAGCTGCCATAATCTGTAGCTTAGGAATCACATTATTTCTTAATGGCTGTAAAGATGATGATACACCACCTAATTGTGGTTGTGATTCTGAAACGCTATCTACAATTTCTGAATCTAGAAACATGATTGCTAGACTAACATTTAATTCAAATAACTCGATAGATCCATATTATGAAAATTACTATTGGATAACATATTTTGATCCAGATCAACCTTGGAATGTTCTCCACATGATCATTTGTAATGATGAAATACTAGGGGAGCAATTTGAAGATGTTATTAGTTTACCTCAAGATGAATTTATTGAAGTAAAAATTTCAGGACATTTAAAAGAAATTTGTGAGAAAAGATTTAACCCGGCTGGTGTTGTTTCTAAACGAATAACATTAACCTCAATTGAACGACAATAAAACGAATTATTCCTAATCCATAACATGTTGTTTTTCTTAAAAAATTAAAAACAACATACTGATATATAGTCGTATAGATAGATAAAATTGAAATTATTGTTGTTGAAATTAACAAATTATTGCTATATTGTACTATAAATTTTTCCTGAAAAGATAATAATTATGAGTTACATTGTCTAATTAAAATTTTAAATTATGAAAAACCCAAAATCCTTTAAGATTATTTTCTTCTTAGTAATAATTATTTTTACAGGTTTAGGGTGTGAAAGTAGCGATAGTGACTTTTTGATAGCCGAAATTGGTGATACTGGCTGCATAGAGGATGCTTCTAAAAATATTGATTTTAAATTTTGCTTGCTAGACCAGGAAGGCAAACCTTCAACCGTATTTAATAATGGAGAAAACTTTTCATTTAGTTTCTCTTTCAAAAATAAAATGCAAAACAATATTATAGTTACACCAGAATTTATAACCTCCGACTTTTATCGGGTTTATAGATTAGATAATAATAAAGATATGGGTAAACCATGGACAGGAACATGGTGTAATTTTAGCCTACAGGCAAGAGAATTTGAATTGGCTTTTGAACAAACCATAAAATTGACCTGTCCTTGGATTTTAACAGATAATAGCCAACCTGATTATCCATTATGTATGAGTGAGAGCAAGGAGTTTTTGCCTAAGGGAGAATATTATACTCAGATTAAACTTAATTTTCAAATGGAGGTAAACGGAAAAAAAAAAGTTATTGATAATCTTAAATTTAGAATCAACTTTAAAATAAAATAATATATGAAACATAACAAAAGTCATAAAACTACAATTGGTAATATAAGATCTTTGATAGACTCCTATAAGTAGAAGTAAAAAAATAATCAAATATTGAGTTCCTTTAAAATTTTACATCCTTTATGAAATTTTGAGAGAGATTAAAAAATACTAACATATTTAATAATTGAAAAAATTCTAATTATGAAAAATTTAAAAAAATTAATGTTTTTAGTATTTCTGCCGATTCTGGTGGGAGTAAGTTGTGTGGAACAAGATAATAATTTATCTGGTACTTGTATTGAAGGTATCATCCCGAATGACACAATTTACAAGCTTGTTTATAAGGAATGTTACCAAAATTCTTTCTGGATTGAAGTACTCAATAATGATACTTTGGGCGAGGACGTTGCCATGCCGTCATTTTATCCTGGTGGTATAGGGCCCGCAATAAACTATTATAACATAATTGAAGTGCCAACACCCAAAGAACTGCTACGCAACAACCGAAGGGATACCTTGTTGGGCAAGAAAATCTACTTTCACTACAGGGAGGCAGAAGAAAGTGAAATAAACGCTATAAGAAATAATGAATGCGAAGAAGTATATGAGACCCACAAAGTGCCGATGGTTATTATAACTAATTTTTCATTTTCCAGTTGCAATAAACTTTTAGAAAACTAAACTAATCTCAACAAATTTTAAATTCTTAAAACTATGAAAAGTAAATCGCTACTTCTAATCTGTACATTCATCTTTGCTTTTAGTTCTGTCTTTAGTCAGGCGGATTTATATTATTGGGGATATAAAACAAAGTATCCATTAACGGCAGATTCACTTGATGCAGTTTTAATACCGAAAGATAAAAACAGCAACATCGCGATGCGTGATTTGACTTGCCTAATATTTCTTATAAACGAATAACATTAACCTCAATTGAACGACAATAAAACAAATTATTCCTAATCCACAACATGTTGTTTTTCTTAAAAAATTAAAAACAACATACTGATATATAGATAGATAGATAGATAGATAGATAGATAGATAGATAGATAGATAGAT
>CAYPHN010000423.1:0-2571 GCA_964410265.1 uncultured Flavobacteriaceae bacterium
GCGCATTGCATAGCGAAAGCATAAAACACCAATAAAGACATTCCAACAGGGAAATTAAACAGGGGCTCACCGGTTTCTACATTTATTTCAGCAGCCATTCGCTGTTTAATAGTTGTATTATTCTCATCATCATTACCTACACTATAGATAGTTGCCAAGGTACCTATAAAGACTTCTCTAGCCGCAAATGATGATATCAAAGCGATACCAATTTTCCAATCATAACCCAATGGTTTTATAGCTGGTTCAATGGCTTTCCCCATAACACCTAAATAAGACTGTTCTAATTTATAAGATGCCAATTGCTCATTATACGTTTCTGTACTTAATTGATTAACTCCTATTTGATTCTTAAAATTCGTTTCTGCTTTATCAAATTTTTGAGATCCATTAGATGCTAAAAACCATAAAATAATTGATATCGCTAAAATTATTTTACCTGCCCCAAAAACAAATGCTTTCGTTTTTTCAACTACAGTAAAAAATATATTTTTAACTGAGGGCAATTTGTAATTTGGCATTTCAATAACAAAAAAGATTTTACTTTGCACTTTTAATACCCGATGTAATACATAACCTGATAACAAAGCTGAAGTAAAGCCCAAAATATAAAGGGCCAATAAGGTAAGCCCTTGCAAACTAAATATTCCTAGTATTCGCTGTTGCGGAATTATTAAGGCAATAATTATAGCGTAAACTGGTAATCTAGCCGAACAAGTTGTAAATGGAACCACTAAAATAGTAATCAAGCGTTCCTTCCATCCGCTTATATTTCTGGCAGCCATAATTGCAGGAATGGCACATGCTGTACCCGATATTAATGGCACCACACTTTTACCACTCATACCAAATCGACGCATTATTTTATCCATTATAAAAACAACGCGACTCATATAACCAGTTTCTTCTAATACGGCAACAAACAAAAACAAAATGGCTATTTGTGGAATAAATATTACAATACCACCAATTCCAGGAATTATCCCTTCGGCAATTAAATTACTAAACATACCTTCAGGCAAAACCTCCTTCGTTTTTGTACTTAAAATAGCAAAAAAAGAATCTATATAATCCATTGGTAAACTTGCCCAATCAAAAATAGATTGAAAAATTAGCATCAAGATCAAGACAAAAATTACATATCCCCAAATTTTATGAGTCAGTATCCTATCTAATTTACCTCTTAAATCTTTTGCCTCGTTCTTATTTACAAAATAAGTTTTCTTTAAAATATTATTAATTTGCTGATACCTGTAAATGGTTTCTTTATGCTGGTATTTTTTTAATTTCTCCTTGTCTTTTTTATAAATATTGATCTTCTTTTTTTCATCTACATCCAATTGATCAAAATCATCAACTTGCGTTATAGATAACCATGTTTTATATATTGGATAATTAGGAAATTCTTCTTTTAATTTTGAAAAATAGTCTTGATCAATTTTACTCGAAATATTTGCTAAGGCAGATGTATCTAAAGATCTGTAATTTTCAATAGCCACTTTCAGGTCATCAATTCCCTGATTCTTTCTTGCGCTTAATAAAATTACTTCTGTTTTTAAGGCTTCTTTTAATAAATCTAGATCAATTTTAATTCCATTTCTATCCATTTGATCAGCCATATTAATAGCCAAAATTGTAGGAATATGTAAATCTTTTATTTGAGAAAACAACAAGAGATTGCGTTTGATATTTTCTATATCAGCTACAACTACAATAACATCTGGAAAATCATCATGCGTTTTATTTAATAAGGTATTTAAAACAATATTTTCATCTAAAGTAGTTGGATTTATACTGTAAGTACCTGGTAAATCCAATATATTGGCCGTACAATTTTTAGAAATTTGTGCTCTACCTACTTTTTTATCAACCGTAATACCTGGATAATTTCCCACTTTTTGATTCAATCCTGTCAATTGATTAAACAGAGATGTTTTACCTGTATTAGGATTGCCAACCAAAGCAACTTTTATGGCCTTATTATTTGACATTAATTATTTTTTGGTAATCAATATTTGACTTGCAGTTTCTTTTCTTATTGCCAAATGACTTCCGTTTACACGAATATATAAAGGATCTAAAAGTGGTGCTATTTGTAATAATTCAACATCTTCACCAGGCAAACAACCCATCTCCAACAGTGCCAAAGGAATATTCTCTAAAGAAATATCTTTTATCACACCTTGTTCTCCAACTTTTAAATTTGCAATTGTAGTGTTCAATTTTTATTTAGATTAATTATAAATACTGTGCGAAAATACATAAAAAAAAATTCAAAAAAGTGATATTTATCACTTTTTGGAATATTCATCAGGCTTTGTTCATAAATATTAATCTAAACCTTTTGCATTTATTTTAATTGGTAAAAAACCATGTACTTCATACATTCTGTTCCTAATCTTTGATTCATTGACCTTATTCATTTTTTAATATCTCAATATCGTCAATAATTCTTTGTACTTCTTTGGCATCGGTTCCATCATAATACCCTCTAATTTGTCTTTTTTTATAAACCAGTATAAATTGTTCTGTATGTATAAAATCTTGTTACCCTCCATCACCTTCATCTAA
>CAYPHN010000424.1:0-2550 GCA_964410265.1 uncultured Flavobacteriaceae bacterium
AATTAAATACATGAATATCAATGAGTTATAATTTATACGTATTGTTAGGCAACTGACTATAGTTCAATCGCATACAAAAAAAAACAGACTATTGTCATTCAAATTCACCAATTATTTCTTCAATTTGCGCAAGGGCTGAATTATTTTTATCTATGTCTTTTATATTTTTGAATAAATGCATAATTTTTTCTGGCTTCATTTTATTGCCGAGTATTCTTGCCAAAGCAAATCCCTTATTTTTATCAGAAGCAAATACAATAAATTCATCAATGGCCTCGTCACTTCCTAAATATTTTATAACAATATTTGCTCCCTCATGATTTATTCTCATTAATTCATTGTACTTTTTATCTTTAAGAATTTTTTTAACTTTTACCAGTTCAACTTTAAACTCCTCTTTATTTGAATCATTTAATTTAAAAGCAAGAATGTTTAATTTTTTTATTGAAGCTAGGGCTTCTTTAGTTTCATTTTTACTATTATCATTCAAACCTACCAAACTTGCAGGAAGGTCTAAAGAAATAAATGCATTGCTATTTTGTTTGTCTACATAATACTCTTGTAAACTAGGCTCCTTATTACACGAAGTAAAAGCTAACAGTACTATTCCAAAAATAAATATATATTGTTTTTTCATCATTTCTTCTATTTAGTGGCCTTATTTAAATGTTCTCCTCCTGGTATATTCATTTTTTCGGTAAGTTTTGAAATTTGATTCAAATCTATATCTCCTTTTAAAGAAACTATTACAGTTTGATTATCATCCGATTTGACAAACATGAACAATTCTTTAACAAAATCTTTATTACTGCCTTCTTTAATGTAAATTTTCACATTATTACCATCGTCATTGATGCGCATTAACTCTTCTAATTTTGAAGTTTTAAGATATTTATTTACCTCTGTTGCCATTTGTGTTGCTACAACGGCATTTTCAGTAACAAATACCTTTAAAGATTCAAGATTTTTAATCAAATCTAAATATTCATCATCAGACTCTACTCCTATTTTTGTCATCAATTCAAAGGCCTTTTGGCTCACAACAATGGTGGTAACCCCATCCATATCTTCAAATTTATCAAATTGTGATTGTGCATAATTTATAAAGGGACTTATAACTAATGCGATTGCGATTATTAATTTATTGACTTTCATATGCTTACTTATTTACAGGTTTATTATTAAAAATTTTATTTTTTGTATTGTCGAAGGTTTGTAATTGTGCGATGGCATCACCACCTTTATTTAAATTCTGAGCTATTAAATTCAATGCTTTTTGTGTTTCAATATATGCTAATTTTGCTTCTTCTTTTTGCCCGAGGTCATATTGGTAAATTGTGGAAACACTTACAAATAACACTACGGCAGCAGCAACCGATAACCACTTTTTCATTTTACCTTGTTTAGGTAAACGGATTTCTTTATTAGAAGTTTCAAAAACATTATCTGTAAAATAACCAAACAAGTTTTTATAGGCTAATAAATGCTCTGGAACATCATTTTTAGAAAAATAAGCTTTTAATATTTGCTCTTCTTTCAAAGTTGTATTGGCTTCCAAATATTTTTCCAGTAATAATTCTATTTTAGATAATTCCATAATTCTGTTTTTTAATGAATTTTTCACGCAACGTTTTTCTTGCTCTAGACAATGAAACCCTAATAGCTGTAGGTTCCATATCCAAAATTTTACTTATTTCATGAAATTCATAATTTTCTATATCTCTTAATTGAATAATCATTCTTTGTTTTTCCGGTAAATCATTCATCATTTTTTGAATGATATTAGCACTGTCTTTAAACTCAATATTTTCTTGTAATGAGCCATTGCTTTCGTCTTTATAATTACTGTGAACCAATGTTAAATTTCCAGCTCGTTTAGATTTTAATTGATCCAAACAATAATTTTTGGTCATCATCATCGCATATGCTTCCACATTGTCATACGTTGCAATCTTTGCTTTATTTTTCCACAATTTAAAATAAAGTTCTTGTGTGGCATCTTCTGCTTCATCTATAGAAACAAGCAATCTTTTTGCCAATCTGAACACCTTATCTTTAAAAGGTAGAACTTTTTCTAAAAACTCTGTTTGATTCATTATTTTTATTAAACCAACTAAATATTTACAATAGTATTACACCATTACGACGAGGTACTTATTATTATGTTACAAGATGTTACAAATAATGTAATTAATTTTTATAAATTGCGACAAAATTGTAAATAATAAAAATGATGAAGAAATATATTGTTTTAACCATTTTATTATCAGGTCTGTTTATCCAATGGAGTTGTAGTGATGATGATAATGTACAGGTAGTGATTCCGGATGTAACGGAAGAGATTGAAATACAGGATTTTATATGGCAAGGGTTGAACTTGTTTTATTTTTGGCAAGAAAGTGTACCAAATTTAAAAGATACAAAAATTAATGATCAAACCGAGTATGTGAATTTTTTAAAAGCAACTCCTGATCAAGAGGAATTCTTTGAAAATTTAATATACAACAGATCAACTGTAGATTTTTGGAGCTGGATTGTTGATGATTATAT
>CAYPHN010000425.1:0-967 GCA_964410265.1 uncultured Flavobacteriaceae bacterium
TCTAGGGTTATATTACCATTGACATCAATAATTCCACTTCTAAATTCGATAGAAGAAATATGTCCTTCACCAACAGATCTTAAACTTAAAACAAAACGTTTGTCACCTTCTTTTAATCCTTTTTGATTTGGATGAGGAACTATAGACGGATTAAAAAGAGCTGCTGATTGTATAGAATATTCTTTAGAAAAATAAGCACCGATTACTAAACTCCTAATTTCCGAAATCATTACATCACTCGGGAGGATATGCTCTACTTTTTTAAAATTCAGTTTTAAATGATGTTCAAAATTTCTATGCCGAAACTTAAAATTGTTCTTAACTTCTTCATAAACTGCATTTAATTTTTTTTCAGGAATAGACAACACGCTCTCAATTAGGCGGTTTGCTCTTTTTATATTATTTGTATTAACTCCTAAATCCAAAAAATTAATAATAACTCTTTTAGGATCTGCTTTAATCTGAATATTTGATCTGTTTACTTTCATTTATCTAATAATCTTGTTTATATATTTATTCTTTAATTCCTGAACTTGCCATACTTTGTATAAAGTATTTTTGAAAAAATCCATAGGCTATCATTATAGGTAATGCTAAAACTACTGCTGCTGCCAGTTTTACGCCCAATTGGCTTTCAGATCTTCCGCCAACAGAAAATAAAGTTACCATTTGAGGCATTGTCATTAAACTTTCATCTCTTATAACTATTAATGGCCAAAGTACTTCGTTCCATGAATTCATAAATGATAGAATTCCCACAGTAACTATTGTAGGAATAATGTTTGGGAATAACACTTGAAATATAATTCTCATTTCACTACAACCATCGATCCTCGCAGCATCAATTAAAGCTTGAGGAATAGTCATAAAAGCTTGTCTAAACATTAATATTGCAAATGCATTTAACATAAACGGAATTATTAATGCAGCATAAGTATCAACTAACCCTAATTTCACCATAGTTATA
>CAYPHN010000425.1:999-2528 GCA_964410265.1 uncultured Flavobacteriaceae bacterium
AAAGGTAATGTCATGGTAAAAATAATGATGTAGAAAATTGCCTGCCTTCCTCTAAACTCCATTTTTGCAAGTGCATAACCTACCATAGAACAAAATGTGATAACACCTACTGTTGTTATTGTAGCCGTGACGATACTGTTAAAAAAAGCTTTACCAATTGGTATTTTTGAAAACATTTGAGTATAACTATTAAAGGAAAAACTGGATGGTAAAAACGTTAAATTTCCTATTTCACTCTCTGGCGCTAAAGATGCTACAACCATCCAATAAAATGGATATAAAAAAGTTAATGACGCTAAAATCAATAAGGTATAAATTAATATCTTTTTTTTCATGATACTGTTTTATTAAATTATATCTAATCCTCTCCTCGTTCTAAATATTTCTTTTGAAGAACTACAACTCCCAGAATTAACATCGCAAAGAAGAACCCTAACGTAACTGAATAACCCATATGAAAATATTCAAAAGCTTGTTTATAGACATATAACACTGAAGACATTGTACTGCTTAATGGTCCGCCTCCTGTCATAATATAAGGCTCTATAAACAAAGAAAAACCTCCTATAGTTGATAAGATTACCACCATAAAAATGGTTGGGTTAATCATTGGTAATGTTATTTTTCTAAATTTCTGCCAATGGCTTGCACCTTCTATAGATGCTGCTTCATAATAGTGAACAGGAACTGTTTGCAGACCCACCAAAAATAAAATAACATAAAGGCCTACATTTTTCCAAGTTGCCATAAGCGCAATAGAACCCATTGCTATATTTGGATCTATTAACCATCCAATTTTACTTAATCCAATAGAGACTAACATTCTATTAAATAAGCCAGAATCATACCCAAATAATTGTTGCCATAATATGGTAACAACAACTCCAGAAACGATTACAGGTAAAAAGAATGCAGCTCTAAAAAATCCTTTAAGTTTTATGTTTTGATTTAAAAACTCTGCCAAAGCCAACGAAATTATTATTTGTAATGGTATATGTATGATTAAAAACTTAAATGTATTTATAAGAGATTTCCAAAACATTCGGTCATTAAACATTTTGGTATAATTACTAAATCCTGTATATTCCATTGGAGAGATAATATTCCATTTATGAAAAGTAAGTACTAAAGAGAATAGTACAGGAAATGCTACAAACACAATAAAATGTATTATGTATGGAGACACTAAAACATATGGGAGCCACTTTTTTTTCATTTTCAGTTGCTTAATAAATTATCTACAGCTTTTGCTGCATCTTCAATGGCTTTTTCAGGTGTTTTTTTATTATAAATTACACAAGCCTCATATTCTTGTGATATAATGTCAAATACTTCAACAATTACTTCGCAATTATCAACACCTTTTATATAGTTTGCTTGTTTTGCAAAAATTTTCACTTTTGGATTGTTATTTAAATAATCTTGAAATATTTCTTCGTTTTCAATATTCTTTCTGTTAGGTAACTGTCCAGTAATTTCTAACAATTTTTTATCTCCTTCTTTATCAATAAGAGTTTTGATAAAATTCC
>CAYPHN010000426.1:0-991 GCA_964410265.1 uncultured Flavobacteriaceae bacterium
ATACTCATCTCTTTTTACAAAGATAATAAAATCATCCGTTAATTAGAATAGAGCCGAAAAAATAAATGATCATCAATTAAAATACAAACGAGAACTATTAATTAAACAAGGTTTGTATTCAGTTGAAGATTATGATAAGTACCGAAAATTCAGAAAAAAAATAAACCAATTAGATAACTCTAAAATTGTATTAATCAAAACACAAACCTTATGAAATTAAAAATTGCTATTGTTTTAATGATTGTGTTACTTTTCACTTCTAAAAACACAGCACAAGAAGTAAAATTCGGAAAAGTTTCTAAAAAAGAACTCGGAGAAAAATTTTATCCAAATGACACCGCTGCCAATGCGGTAGTATTGTATAAAAAAAGAAGAACCACATATGAATTTAATAATGGTATAGGTTGGGTTTTAGTAACTGAAATACATGAACGTATAAAACTATACAACAAAGATGGTTTTGAAAACGCTACTAAAAAAGTTAGGTTATACAGTCAAGGTGGTGAGGATGAATTTTTTAGCGTAAAGGCCTACACTTATAACCTGGAAGGTGGTAAAGTCAAGAAAACCAAACTAGAAAAAAGTGACATCTTTAATGAAAAAATAACCAAATATTGGAATAGCAAAAACTTTACCTTGCCAAATTTAAAAGAGGGATGTATTGTAGAGTGGAAATATTCAATTAGGTCTCCTTATTACACGAACATTAATGATGTAATATGTCAATATAATATTCCTATAAAATATCTAGATGTTTATTTGCAAATCCCTGAGCGTTTTGAATTTAAATATTTACCAAGTAGATATTACCCAATCAACATTAAAAAATCTAGAAAAAGTAAATTATATTCGTTTGTTTACAAATCAAAAGAGCAATCTAGTACGGGATTGAACACATCCTCTATACCTGTTTTAAGCAGAGGTGAAGAAAGAATAACTGAAAATATTTATGAAACAATTTTAAAGAATATTCCAGCGTTGATAGATGAGC
>CAYPHN010000426.1:1028-2525 GCA_964410265.1 uncultured Flavobacteriaceae bacterium
GAAATTACAGCATATAAACCAAAAAATAACATCCATAAATACTATAACACAACTTGGAAAGACGTTACAAAAACTATTTATGAGAGCAGTAATTTTGGAGTACAATTAGATAAGAAAAAACACTTTAAAAACGACCTGATAGAAATTACTAATGATGCTAAAAATCGAAATGAAAAAATTGATGTCATTTTTAATTTTGTAAAAAGCAAAATGAAATGGAATAAAATAAATAGTTTATACACATCCAATCAAGGTATTAAAAAAGCATATAAAGATGGCGTAGGTAATGTCGCAGAAATTAATCTTACACTTGTTGCCATGTTAAGAGAAGCTGGCATTGAAGCGAATCCAATATTGGTTAGTACAAGGTCACACGGTATTTCTTTGTACCCAACAAAAGATGGCTATAATTATGTAATTGCTGGTGTTGAAGTATTTAATAATGTTATTTTATTAGATGCAACAGAAAAATATAGCTCACCTAATGTCCTCCCTCTTAGAGTATTAAACTGGAAGGGTAGGTTAATACGAGAACATGGTTCATCTACAACAATTGATCTTTATCCTAAAAAATTCAATATAGAAAGTATTAAACTATCTACAAAATTAGATGAAGAAGGCTCTATTTCGGGTTTAAAGATAACAACATACAATAATTTGAATGCATTACAGTATCGAAAAAATTATGCTTACTTAGCCGAAGATGACTTAATAAGTAAATTAGAAATTGAAAATAATGACATTGAAATTGAAAAATTTAGAATAAGTAATAAAAATAATGTTTCAAAACCTATAACTGAAATGATTAAGTTTTCGAGAGACAATCAAGTAGATATTATAGGTGATAAAATGTACATTTCTCCATTACTTTTCTTAACGGTTCATGAAAACCCATTTAAATTAGAAGAAAGACTTTATCCAATAGATTATGGCTCTGCTTGGAAAAAGGATGTTTTTATTGACATTGAAATACCTGATGGGTATACTTTAGTGACTAAACCTGAAGATTTATCTTTTGAACTACCAGATAATTTGGGTACTTATAAATTAAAAACAGAACTGGTAAATAATAAAATTAACGTGATTTCACAAACAAAAATAAATATGGCAATTATTGGCGCCTCACACTACAAAATATTAAAAGACCTATACAAACAAATTATTGACAAGCAGCTTGAAAAAATTGTTTTGGTAAAAGGCCAACCTTAAAAATTAGAGTCAGGGTTTGATTTTTATTCAATCAAACTCTGATTAACCACAGCCACAATCTTTATCGCAATTACCACCCTTGTTTTTAGATTTGAAAAAATATTTTCGCAGCAAAAACAAAACTGCTAGTGCAAGAGCGATATAAACTAAAACCTGTTGCATCGTAATATAATTTAGGTTAAAATAGAATAGGTTATAAATGCTGTAAAATAAGCCAAGGAGCTCATCCCAAATAATTGTAACAAAGGCCATTTCCAGCTATTGGTTTCCCTTTTTACAATAGCTAAG
>CAYPHN010000427.1:0-2521 GCA_964410265.1 uncultured Flavobacteriaceae bacterium
AAATAACCATTTCTATCAAAAGCACAAGTTTCAATTCCTGCTTTTGCCGCTTTTTTAGCTAAAGATTTACCCACTGCAGTTGCAATTTCAATCTTAGAACCTTTTGCTGTTTCCTTAGATTTTGAAGTAGCAGCAATTAATGTTTTTCCTGCAACGTCATCTATTAATTGAACAGAAATTTCTTTATTACTTCTAAATACACTTAACCTTGGTTTGGTTGCTGTACCAGAAACTACTTTTCTAATTCTGTTTTTTATTCGATTTCTTCTTTGAAGTCTTGTCAATGCCATAACTATACTAATTATGCAGTTTTACCTGCTTTTCTTCTTAATATTTCACCTACAAACTTAACTCCCTTACCTTTATATGGCTCTGGTGCACGGAAAGAACGAATCTTTGCGGCTACTTGACCAACCAATTGCTTGTCAAAAGAAGTTAATTTAATAATTGGATTTTTACCTTTATCAGATATTGTTTCGATTTTTACTTCAGGAGCAATATTCAAAACAATATTGTGTGAAAAACCTAATGCTAAATCTAATTTTTGTCCTTGATTTGAAGCTCTATAACCAACTCCAACCAATTCTAATTCTTTAGACCAACCTTTAGATACACCATCAATCATATTAGATACTAAAGCTCTGTATAAGCCATGTTTGGCTCTAATATCTTTAGCTTCTGATGATCTTTCTAATGTTATGGTACCATCCTCATTTTTTATCGCAATCTCACCAATGTTTTGAGATAACTCGCCTAGCTTACCTTTTACGGTAACTACGTTGTCTTTAATTTCAACGGTAACTCCTTCTGGAATTGCTATTGGGCTTTTTCCTATTCTTGACATCTTTATATTACTTTTTAATAAACGTAACACAATACTTCTCCACCTACATTTTCTTGACGAGCTTTTTTATTAGTCATCACACCTTTTGAAGTAGAAATAATTGCTATACCTAATCCGTTCAATACTCTTGGCATTTCATTAGCAGCTGCATACTTACGTAGCCCTGGTGTACTAATGCGCTCAATGTGTTTTATAATTGGTTGTCTTGATTCTCTATCATATTTCAACGCAATTTTTATTGAATCTTGAACTTTGTTTTCAATAAATTTATAACTTAAAACATAACCTTGATCAAACAAGATCTTAGTCATTTCTTTTTTTAAGTTAGATGCCGGAATTTCAACAACTCTGTGTCCTGCACTCGCAGCATTTCTGATTCTCGTAAGAAAATCGGCTATTGGATCTGTATACATAATATTTATTTACGGTTTTGGTATTTAACTTAATTATTAAACCTGAAACCCATTAATTCTCTTTTTACCAACTTGCTTTTTTTACACCTGGTATTAAACCTTGATTGGCCATTTCGCGAAATGTTACACGTGAAATACCAAATTGACGCATATATCCTTTTGGACGACCAGTTATTTTACAACGGTTGTGCATACGAACAGGAGATGCATTTTTTGGTAATTTTTGCAATGCTTCATAATCACCAGCTTCTTTTAAAGCCTTTCTTTTTTTAGCATATTTTGCAACAGTTTTAGCTCTTTTTACTTCGCGAGCTTTCATTGATTCTTTTGCCATCTTTTAATTCTTTTTAAATCGTATACCTAATTCGTGTAATAATGATTTTGCTTCTTTATCTGTATTGGCCGAAGTAACAAAAGTGATATCCATACCACCTATTTTATGTACTTTGTCAATATTGATTTCCGGAAAAATAATTTGTTCAGTAATTCCTAAATTATAATTCCCTCGCCCATCAAAACCAGTAGCTTTAACACCTTTAAAATCTCTTACACGAGGCAAAGATGCAGTAACTAATCTATCAAGAAATTCATACATTTTGTTTGCACGTAAAGTAACTTTTACTCCAATTGGCATTCCTTTACGTAATTTAAATGTAGCAATATCTTTTTTCGATATGGTTGCAATTGCTTTTTGACCAGAAATTGTCGCTAACTCTTCAAGAGCATAATCGATCAATTTTTTATCTGCAATAGCAGCTCCAACTCCTTTACTAATTACAATTTTTTGTAATTTAGGTACTTGCATTACATTTTTATAACCAAACTCTTCGGTTAACGCAGCTTTAATTCTGCTATTGTAATCTTTTTTAAGTCTTGGCATATTTTCCATAACTATATAACTTCTTTAGATTTTTTTGAAAACCTAACTTTCTTATCACCATCCATGCGGTATCCTACTTTTGTTGCTCCATCGCCTTCTACTAACATTAAGTTAGATATATGCAATGATGCTTCTTTCTTTACGATACCTCCTTGCGGATTATCAGCACTAGGTTTTGTATGCTTTGATACCATATTAACACCTTCAACAATTGCTCTGTTTTTATCTACAAAAACTTTAACAATTTTTCCTTGCTCTCCTTTATGATCACCAGCAATTACTTTTACTGTGTCTCCAGTTTTTATTTTTAGCTTTGTCATTTTAATAAAGTATTAAAGCACCTCTGGTGCTAATGATACAATTTTCATGAATTGTTTATCACGA
>CAYPHN010000428.1:0-2518 GCA_964410265.1 uncultured Flavobacteriaceae bacterium
AAATTTTAGAGTACAAGCCAATCCTGCAGTACCACGTTATATTTATAATACTTATAGTGAATTGTTCAATGAACAATATCGTGAACTTTTAATGGATTTAACTGTAGAGTATCTTGTTGCCACAACCATAAGAACATATGATATTCCTTATTTAAAACTAATGTATGACGACATGGATAATGGTAGGTTATTCTTTATACGCAGCCAAACAAATTTTGCGCCACCAACAGTTATTCCATTTGCCTTTACCCAATTTGCTCTGGTAAATCACTATTTAATAAATCATGAAAATGCCCATTTTATGTACCATTACGGAAACGCAGGCAATTATGGAGGTTACCCTTACGGAAATCCAGAACCAACGCATTGGCATCAAAACATGGAAATAAACATTGGAACACCCATAACAAGAACTAGTGCAGATTATTGGGACGAAACCAATACTGACCGCTTCTTTATATTCGCACAAGGTACTGGTTATATGATTTTGGCTAGAGAATATAGTAATGCTCTGGTGTTGGCAAAATTCTCTCAAGTTGGAGGATGGGCTAATATCGGAAACAGTCAAACTACACACGATTTAGATGATGAGTACTATCACCTTTTAGAAGATAACACCACAGCCTCAGCCATAACAAGTATAAGTCTAGGAACAAGTGAAGGTCTAATACTCCTTAAATCGCCAATCGAAACATTAGGTATTGATATCGAATTAGAAAACACAATAAATATTTACCCAAACCCTGTAAAAGATATACTAACTATTAACTCTTTAGAACAACCTATTGAAAGTTATAAAATATACAACACAATTGGGCAAGTTGTACAATCTAGTTCTTCATTTAATGACAGCAATATAAATATATCATATCTCACTTCTGGAGTTTATTTCCTAAAACTTACATCTGATAAGAAAGAAAAAATAGTAAAATTTATAAAAGAATAAAATGCACTAATCACTATAATAAACTTCATTATGAAAAATCTATACAAAAAATTCAAACTACTATTATCACTAACAATTATTCTATTCGTTTTTACCATTAAAACAAATGCACAACCTCCACTATTTGAACAGTGGGAAAGTAATATGACAACTTGGGGAGATCATTGGGGAATATATATGCAAACTTACACTCCTCCCAATCCAGTAGGCATGATAGAAAGTAATAATGGAATTTATTATGACGCCCAACGAATACAATTTCAAATAGCAGACTATACAGGTCAGTCTGAACCATGGAATACTCACGCTCAAGAAGCTGAACGTATTTATAGAATTTATTTAGATAATCGCTTTAATTACAATGAAACCATTCCTTGGTTTGTACAAGGGTGGAGACGTTTTTCTCACGGCATAAAAATGGATGCAGAACGAACAGCAGACCCTATATCTATTGAAGGCGTTCTAAGAATGCGTGACAATGGCTCTTTTTCCAACGTACTAACTTTTAACTCCACATATTTATGGTATTATGAAAGACGTTCTCGTGAAATGGCCTATATGATATCAGCACATGTCAATGCTGAAAAGTTTGGACTTCCACGTCAAGAGGAAGCACTTGCCCTTTATATTTCAATGTCTATGAAACATTTAGATGAATGGATTACTGAAACTTATGCAGATGCGGATGTTCATAGATTGTCACCATTTATGGTAGCCCTTACTTCTGAGGCACTTATAGAATTTTACGAGTGGGAAATTGAAAATGAACGAGATCCGTCGGCTTTGTTTACTCATCCTTCTGTAACTTACAATTCTACACGTACTATAACAGAGGCATTAACACAAGTTGCATACCATATGCGTTATACTGCTACAGTAGAAAGTGGAAATAACGCTGGCAAATTAATGTGGGTAGAAGATATGAGTGGTTACAGTTATGCAACTTGGGGTGATGAAGGAGGAAGTGGCTATTCTGCTTTACGCTATGAAAGTATTAACAGTGCTAGTCCTGCTCCTGCACTAAACTTATTAATTTGTCCATTATATGCTTGGGTATTTAAACAAACTGGAGACCTAGATTATATAAATATAGGTGATAAGCTTTGGGAAGCAGGTGTTGCAACAACAAATGTTGGTTGGAATACTAAAACGTATAATCAAAATTATCGTTGGAGTTTTGATTATGTAAAGTGGCGTAATGAAGGTATGCAAGCGCTAAGTACAGATAAATTCTCAGAAAGTGAAATAAGCATTTATCCTAATCCTGTAAAAAATATTTTAACTATTAATAACAAAGAAAATCTTATTGAAACTATAATTATCTACAACCAATTAGGACAAAAAATAAAAGAAATAGTCACTAATCAAGTAGATATGTCAAATTTATCCAATGGTGTTTATTTTGTGAAAATTACTTCAGAAAGTGGGAAAACAGCAACAAAAAAAATAATTAAAATTTAGTATTATTAAAACTCTAAACTCCTAAAATAGGTTGCCTAAAAATTAAATATTTAATTTTAGTCATTTATGAACAAGAAAAATAAAGTACAAAAAAGCAACCTTTGCTTATCG
>CAYPHN010000429.1:0-2515 GCA_964410265.1 uncultured Flavobacteriaceae bacterium
TTTCTATCCAGTAGAAGATACTTCGATAAACTCATTAGATAAAATAATGCTTCACGGCAATGAAACTATACAATATTTAGATGGAGGTTCTGCACTTCATTTAAATCTTGAAGAAGCGCCAAACAAAGAAGGTTTTTTAAAGTTAATTAATGCAACGGCTTTAGCAGGCTGCAACTACTTCTGTTTTAACATAAAAATTACCATTTGTAATGAGTGTAAAAATATAGATAAGAGAACACTTCAAAAATGCAGTAAATGCGACTCTAAAAATGTAGATTACGGAACAAGAGTAATTGGTTATTTAAAACGTGTTTCAAGTTTTAGTTCTGCCCGTCAAGATGAGCACGAATTAAGGTTTTATCATTTTGATGAATCAAAAGCTTCAATTGGAGATTTACAATCTTTGAGAATAGAGACATTAAAGAAATACGGTGAAAAACAAAAAAAAGAAGACTGCAAAACAGCAATAGAAGTTAATTTTAATTGATGGAAAAACAAAAGAAAGCAATAGAAAATTCGGAAACACGCGTTGTAAAATGCGTGTTTCCAAATACCACAAATCATTACAATACTTTATTTGGAGGAACTGCCTTGCAATGGATGGACGAAGTTGCATTTATCACGGCAAGTAGATTCAGCCGACAAAAAATGGTAACCGTATCTTCAGATAGGGTTGATTTTAAAAAACCAATCCCCTCAGGAACGTTTGCTGAGTTAATAGGAAAAGTAACAATGGTTGGTAATTCAAGCTTAAAAGTAAAAGTTGAAATATTTATTGAACAAATGTATGAGGTTCATCGTGAACTAGCTGTTGTAGGTGAATTTACTATGGTTGCTATTGGCGATAATAAAAAAACTGCTTTATTGGAATTAAAACACGAAAGCCCAACAATGGCTAAAAAACATAGGGGTTTTGGTGGTAAATTGAAAGTTTAGAGCTTCGATTGAAAACCGCCAAACCAAAATTTTGACAATGAAAAAAGAAAACTAATTATAAAAATATTTGCTTTGGCTAAGTGCTAAATTGAAAGGGCAGCGTTTCAAACTCCCCTACGGTTTCTTAGCCGGGTCGTTGTGCAACATTAAAACTCAAACTTCACAAATTAAAGAATGGACTTAAAGAAAACACGAATTGAGGGAATGAAAATCTTCAAAGTAAGTCCTGAAGTTATGAATAACGAAAGTGAGGAAACGAAGAAAATTGTAAAACAAGCGTTAAAAGAAAAACCCCTTAAAATTTGGGAAAAAGAATTAAAACAGCATAAATCGAATCTACTAATCTCAAGAGGTCTGAAAACAAACAATTTGTCAATACATTTGAATTATACGTAATTATTAATTATATTTGCACGTATAAAATTATAATTATGGACTCTAAACTGACTTTGAAACTCAATGAAAGTGTTATTGAACGAGCAAAACAATACGCAAAAGAAAATAATATAAGTCTTTCAAGAATGATAGAGAGCTATTTACAAGCTGTTACTTTGAAAAAAAGGAATAATGTAAAAATTAGCCCTTTGGTTGAAAGCTTGACTGGTGTAATAGAACTTGAAAACTACGATTACAGAAAAGATTATACAGATTTCTTATCTCAAAAATATTCATAATGGATAGATTATTGGTTGATACAAATATCGTTTTGGATTTATTAGCTGAAAGAAAAGAATTCCTATTGGAAGCGCAACAACTATTCACACTATCTGACAAAAAGGAGGTAAAACTTTATGTTTCTTCGCTAACTTTTGCGAATACTTTTTATATTCTTTCTCAAAAACTAAAATTAAGTAATGCAAGAAAAATATTAAGAAAATTTAAAGTTTTAGTTGAAGTTTTACCAATGGACGATAAAATTATTGACCTTTCTCTGGAATCAGATTTTAAAGACTTTGAAGATGCCATTCAATATCATACGGCTATTGAAAATGAAATAAACATTATTATTACACGGAATTTAAAGGACTTTAAGACTTCTAAAATTCCTGTCCTAACTGCAAAAGATTATATCGTAATAAGAAAATAGCCAGTGGGTAACAATGGCTATACTCTATTGTGGTTCAGTGTATTATCAATGTAAAAGTTAATTTATAAAATTAATTTAACAACGGAAAATATAGGCTAACTTAGTCCACAACAGTAGCATAGCCTAAACGTTGCCATTCATTGCGAAATTGTACTTTCCTGAAATAGGTTGACTAAAAATTAAACCATTAATTATAGTCACTTATGAAAACACAAAAAGAACACTGGCGAAAAAAATGCTACCGAAAAGTAACCTTAGAGACCAAACTTTTAGTCGTTGACCAAATTCTAAACGGTCAATTATCCACCAACTTTGCATCCAAGAAATATGATGTTCCCAGAACCACCATTACCTATTGGTTAAGAAAATACCGTACCTTAGTACAGCAAAACACAGGTATGAGTAAAAATGATGAAATCAAAAAACTAAAAGAACGTGTTGAAGAACTGGAGTTTGTAAAAGACTTTCAACAAGATATTATTGCGGATATGG
>CAYPHN010000430.1:0-2494 GCA_964410265.1 uncultured Flavobacteriaceae bacterium
TTCGCAATGTGTT
Source organism: uncultured Flavobacteriaceae bacterium (assembly GCA_964410265.1). Taxonomy (GTDB): domain Bacteria; phylum Bacteroidota; class Bacteroidia; order Flavobacteriales; family Flavobacteriaceae; genus Lutimonas. The sequence continues at coordinate 14 of CAYPHN010000430.1, forward strand.
ATTTTATTGAACTTTTCCGCGAAAGCGAAACAATCAACACCAAAGCCACCAGTTAAATCGACGGCAGTATTACCTGAAATTAATTCAGCTTTATATCTTGCAGTAATTTCGGAGGAAGTTTGCTCTATATTTATTTTGTTGGGGTAATATATAGATTTGTTAGTAAACCAGGTAGGTAATTTTTTTTGACATTTTTTTTTCGAAACAATCTGTTCAACAATTTCCTGAATGGTAGCTCCATGAAATTTCACTCCTTTTAAAATGAGTTTTGTAGGATTTTCATTTAAATTTTGGTCAATAAAACTTTGAATTTTATGATTTAGTAATTCCTTATTCACATTAATTTAAACCTTTTGTAAGTGATTTTACAATTTCATTTTCAGATAAAAATTCTTTTAGAATCACTTTAATTACTGTATAGGTCGGAACGGCTAGAATCATGCCAAAAATACCGAATAATAACCCTCCAATTATTATTACTAAAAATATTTCTAATGGATGCGACTTTACACTTTTTGAAAAGATATAAGGTTGGCTAAAAAAATTATCAATTAATTGGGCAAAGATATAGCCAATTAAAACGTACATGGTTTTTGGTAATATTACCGTTTGAAAGTCGTATTCTAAATTGCTTGTCATGGTTAAAGTCAATATTATAACTCCTCCAATTAAAGGGCCTATATATGGAATCAAATTTAATAAGGCACATAAAAAAGCAATTACTATGGGACTCTCTACACCAATAATTAAAAGTGTGATGGCGTAGATTGTAAATAATATGGAAATTTGAATAATTAAACCTATAAAATATCTAGATAAAAGGTCTTTAATTTTCCCCATTGAATTTAATATCCTTTCTTCTTTTTCATCTGGCGTGATTACAAGGAATGCATTGTGCATTAGATGCGTATCCTTTAAAAGGAAAAAAGAAATGAATAAAACGGAAAATAAGCCCATACTAAAAGAACCTATAATGCCAACTAAAGAATTAAGCAAGCTGGGTATGGAGGCAATATTTGATGATAGGTCTATATTTTTTAACCCATTAAATATATTTATGCCTCTAGAAGAAAAATAATAATCAATTTCGTGTATTAAACTTGTTACATCAGATCTTAAACCTTCTATATTTAACAAAGAAATATTTTGACTTTGTTTAACAATTAGAGGGATAAACATAGAAACTATACCAAATATCAATAAAGTAAAAACGCTCATTGTTAATATAACAGCAAGGGTATTTGGAAGTTTTAATTTTTTTCTTAATAGAGCCAGTAGAGGCCTTGCTATTAGGGTTAGAACAATTGAGATAGCAAAATAGATTAAAACAGATTGAATTTTATACAGAAATAGCAATACAATGGCAATTGCAAAAATTACTCCAATTGCTCTAAGTATACCGTTGGCAATAGATTTTGAATTCATAGGGGTAAATATAATAAAAATAGCAAAGATTGATTATTGAATTAAGTTTTATCTAAAAATCACAAAGTGGCTATACAACAATAGTCCGTTACTTTTTTTTATAAGATTGATTTATAGAAAGCTAAACAACAATACTTAGATGCGGTAACTATTAATTGATATACAAAATTTAATTTATAATTTAAAATTACACTAAGTGTTGATATTAACGATACGCTATTATATATAAAATGAGGCGTATTTGCTAATTTAAGAATAATAACTAAACCTAATTATCACCAGCTATTTGAATAGCTTTACTAAAAAATCGTGTCTTTGATGCGAATAATATCTTTTTTAACAGTTCCTTTTTGTAGTGCCCTATAATTTTCATAACATTCTAAAACCGCTTCAATTATTTGTAAGTCGCTCGCTTTGTTGATAAATCTGTTTGAATAATTACATTCGGTAAGTAAATCATTTAATTCTTTTCTACTCATATCCAAATAATCCATCATGATTTCACGGCTGTATTTTTGCTCCATCATATTTCTCATTTGTTCGCCTTCCTTTAATTTTCTTAATCGGTTAATCTCTTTAGGTTTTTTACCAAACTTATTATACCAAAAGTCAACCGGATTAAAAATAGCATTAATTCCAGAGCTATAAGTATTGTTATATGAATTACCTATTTCATAGGCTTGAGGCAAACCGTTAATATGAATGCGACTATACGAATCTTTAGGAACATTTTTACTATCAACTACCAAAACACCAATCAATACATGAGATTTTACCATAACTTCATCGATATTGACAACCTTTTCATGTATAGCTATTTCTAATTCATTACCTTTTAATAAATCATTAGTAATTCTCAATTTTATCGATTGATAGCCAATATAGGATATGAAAATTGTATCATTTGCTGAGGCAGGAATTTCAAATTGCCCATTATTATTAGTAACAGTACCATGTACTGAGTTCAAGTTTACTATGTGAGCACTTTGCAAAGGCTTTTTATCTGTAATACTTATGATTCTTCCTTTTAAGGAATAAGTCCCCTTTTGAGTAACG
>CAYPHN010000431.1:0-2493 GCA_964410265.1 uncultured Flavobacteriaceae bacterium
TTAACTTCACTTTTCCTTTGTGTGAAATTTCAGCACTAATTGTAGAGTTAATTTTTGTTTGAGGAATTAATGGAAGTGGGTTTCCGTTTCTATCTTCTGCCATAACAGTTGACAGATTACTTTCTAAATGTAACCAATGAATTTTATGAGGATGATAATGAAGTCCTAATTCTCCTCCGTACAAAAAAGCATTTGTTTGTAAATATTCAAAAACTGGGCTGTTATCAATTACCGTATTAGTTGGCGAAAGGAAAATATAATTTTGTATGGAATTATAAAACGGATTTACCGAAAAACTAAAATGTTCGTCTTGATAATCAAACGAAAAGTCTATTTGAGTGGCATTTTCGTTTGTAAGATTAGCATCTCCTTTTATGTAGCGATTAGTTCCGTGATGTACACCATCTGAAAGTAGTTCGGTAGTATTTGGTGCTCGAAAACCACTTGAAACATTGGTTCTGAATTTCATCTTTTTTATTTTATAAACTGTTCCACCCGAAAACGTAAGTCCATTATATGATTTTTTAAGTGCAGGGAAATTTCCGTCATCCGTTACCATTGACTTGGTGTCAATTTCTCGATAATCTGCCCTTATTCCTGCTTGTATTTGAAATTTATTTAATTTTAAGTTAGCCAAACCAAAAGCACCAAAGTCAGTTGTATTAGCATCTGGGATTAAAACTTCTTCTCCGTTATTTAGGTTGGATTGTGCCATTCCTTGTGAGCCAATTATAAAATCAAATCGGTCTTTATAAGTTGGGGAATACCATTTTAAGTTGTAAGTGAATGTGTTTAATTTCAAACCCAATGCTTGATTATTAGCATCATCTTCAAATTCCTTTCGGTAGTTATTGGTATAACCTAAAGTTAAATTTAGTTTTGAGTTTCCTGTAAATACAATGTTTTCAAAACTTACATTATGATTGTCTATGGTTTGAAACGGAAGTATAAATTTTCTTTGAGTAGAGTTAGTATAAACTGCATCTTCAACAATTCCGTAATTATTTTGAAGGTAACTGTATCGAATGTTTGAAACCCAATTTTTTGTATTGAACCCAATCGAACTTTTAATATTCTTTTCGTCAAAACGGGTGTTAAATACTCTATCAAAATTGGGTACTTGATAATCTGCTTGAGAAGAATATGCGCCAAAAAGATTAAATTTTATTTTTCCTTTATGAATTTTAAACCCCATATTATTTATAGAACCTAAAGTATTTGAAAGGAATTTTGTTTGTGCAAACCCTTCAACCGTATTCTGACTTGCATAACGCTCATCAACAAAATAGAGAACGCCACCCAAAGCATCTGAACCATAAAGCAATGATGCAGGACCTTTTATTACTTCTACACTTTCAATTCCAACGTCTCCAACTCCCAAACCGTGTTCGTCTCCCCATTGTTGGTTTTCAATTCTTATACCTTGTGCGTAGGTTACAATTCTATTGCCTGATAAACCTCTAATTACTGGTTTTCCAATTCCTGCTCCTGTTGTAGTCTGTTCTACTCCTGGAATATTACTAATGGCTTCTGCCAATGTTAAAGGGGAAGTTTGTTGTAATTCCGTCATCTTTTTACGCTCAATACTTACAATATTTTCGCTTTGTAATCTTCCTGATGGTGCTGAAACTACTACTTCTTCTAAATCAAAATGACCTTGTTCAAGATAAAATGTTTTTTCTTTTGTAGTTTCAATATTTACGATTTCATCAATGATGTTGTAACCAACAAAAGTTATTTGAATATGAATTGCTTTTTGATTGAAATGTTCAATTTTGAAGATGCCATTTTCATCAGTTGTAGTTCCTGTTTTTAAGTCCACAAAATATACTTGTGCATAAGGAATTACCTGTTTGGTTTCTTTGTCTAAAACTGTTCCTGTAAAGTTTTGTCCAAACGTGCTAATTGCAGTAAATAGAAATAGAATGATACTTATAGTGGTTTTCATAAATAATCTTATATTTGTAACAGTGTTGCAAATATAAGCAATGATTTTTAAGTGCAACAAAGTTGCAATAAATATTTTATGACAAGTTTATTAAAGAATAAAAAAATAAGTGAAACGCCTTTTAGAAAAGAAGTATTGGCGATTTTTGGCAGATACAATAATGCTATTCCTTTGTCAATAGTTGAGAAAGAATTAAAAGAATACAATCGTATTACATTATACAGAACAATAAAAATTTTCTTAGAAAAGGGGATTATTCACGAAATTACAATAAGCGGAGAAGAGTCGAATTATGCGATTTGTCAAGAAGAATGCACTACAGATGCACATCATCATCAGCATATTCATTTTAAGTGTAAAAAATGTGAACTAATCTATTGTGTAGAAATATATAAATTTCCCTCTATTGCTTTACCAAATTATAAAATTGAGCAATTAGAAATTCAGGCTACTGGTTTGTGCCAAAGTTGTAATGTCTGATTGCTTGTCGTTTTTGTATTATACTGATATAGGTTGACTCTTTTTTTGTTAATTTATCTCGTTCA
>CAYPHN010000432.1:0-2489 GCA_964410265.1 uncultured Flavobacteriaceae bacterium
TTTTCCTAAAGGAAAATCACGCTTACCTGTTCGCACTAACCATATTTTAACGTTGCCAACCATTAAAAATGACACCCTGAATTCAAAAAAAACATACCTGTCAAGTTTTCGGTAGCACAATATTTTAAATCATAGTTTCTTTGTGCCATAATTTAAAACACAAAACATTATGGACAAATACAACACATTTAAAAGTTTACACAATCAAGACTCAGCCTTATTATTAGGTAACGTTTGGAATGCTCAAAGTGCTTTATTATTTCAAAAATTAGGATTTAAGGCAATAGGCACATCAAGTGCTGCAATTGCAACATCTTTAGGATATGAAGACGGAGAAAAAATGCCGTTTGAAGATTTATTACGAATTGTTAAAAACATTCAATCAAAAATAAATATTCCTTTGACAGTTGATATTGAAAGTGGTTATAGTAGAGATACTTCAGAAATAATAAGTAACATCATTTCACTTCAAAAATTGGGCGTTATTGGTATTAATATTGAAGATTCAATAACTATTACAGAAAGAAAAATTGTAAACGCTCAAGAATTTGCTAAAACTATCCAATCAATAAAATCGCATTTATCTAATAACAATATTGATATTTTCCTTAATGTTCGTACAGATTTTTATATTATGGGATTAGAAAATTCATTTGAAGAAACACTAAAGAGAATAAAGATTTATGAAAAAAGTGGAGCAGACGGAATTTTTGTCCCTTGTATTGTTGCAGAAAATGAAATACAGAAAGTTGTAGAATCGACTACTTTACCTGTTAATGTAATGTGTATGCCAGATTTACCAAATTTTAATAACTTACAAGGTTTAGGAGTGAAAAGAATAAGTATTGGTCCGTTTTTGTATAATGATATGGTAGATAAATTAGAAAAATCTATAATTGAAATCTCTAAAAACAAATCATTTAATTCAATATTTACATAATTTATGAATGGTAAAATGTCATTTGAAGATAAGTATAGTGCGGTTGGCACAAGAGATACCAAATATGATGGTACTTTTTTTACTGCTGTAAAAACAACAGGTATTTTTTGTCATCCATCTTGTAGGGCGAGAATACCAAAAGCGAAAAATGTAACATTTTATGATTCAATAGAAGAAGCCTTACAAAATGGTTTTCGTCCTTGTAAGGTTTGCAAACCAATGGAAAAAATTGGAGAAACACCAATCTACATCAAAAATATTATTGCGGAACTTCAACAAAATCCTCACGAAAAAATTAGTGATGAACAATTAAAGGCCAAAGGGATTGAACCGCATACCATTAGAAGATGGTTCAAAAAGAATTACAATATTACTTTTCATTCTTTTCAAAGAATGTTACGTATTAATTACGCTTTTACAAACATTAAAAAAGGAAACTCAATTACATATTCTGCCTACGAAAGCGGTTATGAATCTTTGAGTGGTTTTAATGAAAGTTACCGTTCAATATTTGGAGAATCAGCCAGTAAATCTAAAAGTCGAAATGTTGTAAATGTTTTACGTTTTAGTTCGCCTATTGGTAGTATTATTGCGTGCGCCACAGAAAATGGACTTTGCTTTTTGGGATTTATTGGTCAAAAAAGAATAGAAAAACAATTTAACGAAATTCAAAAACAGTTTAATGCTATTATACTTCCAGGAAAAAACGCACATCTAACAAAAGTGAAAAAAGAAATAACTGAATATTTTGATGGAAAAAGGAAAATATTTTCTGTTTCATTAGATATAGTTGGTACTGATTTTAGAAAAAAAATATGGAAAGAATTATTAAATATTCCGTATGGCAAAACGGTTAGTTATAAAGAACAAGCAATCGCAATAAACAACATAAAAGCCATTAGAGCAGTAGCATCAGCAAATGGAGCAAATAAAATTAGTATTATTATTCCGTGTCATAGAGTCATTGGTTCTAACGGAAGTCTAACAGGTTACGCAGGTGGTTTACATAAAAAAAGTTGGTTACTTAATTTTGAGAAAAACAACTCAAACCAACCTATTCAAAAAACAATTGACTATGAAAGAATTTAGGAAAATTAAAATTTCAATACCTAAGTACTTTTCATTTAAAGAAACATTGTCTTTTTTAGATAGGGGTTTTGATGAATGTTTATATAATCTAACTGAAAATACTGTTTCAAGATTGATTAACCTTTCAGACGGAAAAGGAATTATAAAAGTTTATCAGAATGAAGAGCATTTAGAAATTGAATTGCAAAAAAGTAGCATCTCAGAATACAATTTACAAGAAGTAAAAGATTATGTGACAGAATGGTTTGATTTAAACCGAAATATTGAGCCTTTTTATAAGTTGCTAAAAAATCATCTTTTGTTATCAAACCTTGCAATAAAATATTCAGGCAGTAGAATAATTAGTATTCCTAATCTTTTTGAAGCAATTTGTTGGGCAATTATTGGACAACAAATAAATTTAACTTTTGCTTATAAATTAAAACGATTATTAGTTGAAAAATATGGAGAAAAGGAAGTT
>CAYPHN010000433.1:0-2479 GCA_964410265.1 uncultured Flavobacteriaceae bacterium
TACCGCAGTATAACCAACCCATTGATCTACATATCCATCATTATCTTTGTCTTTTTTAATAGCTTTCCCAGCTTGTATATACTCCTTATATGTGTTTGGTAATTTAGGTAATCCAAAATCGCTGCTCAATCTTTTATTATAAATGGTCATGATTGGATTTATTTTCCATGGAATTTGGTATATGTGACCATCGGAAGAGGTAATTTCTTCTACTATTTTTTTTGAACATCTTGCCTTTATAAATTCGGTAAAACCTTCCAAAGTATCTAGAGGTATTAAAACACCTGCTTTTGCATACATTTCAACACTACCTTGCCACATATTGGCATAAATATCTGGCGTTGTCTTTCCTACTACAGATGCTAAGATAACTTCTTCACTGGATTGACCTTCAGGTATTGGTTGAAATTTGATTTTAGTTTCTTGTTCTTTGTTCCATTGCTGTACAAAATATTCTGAAAATTCAATTTCACCTCTATTATTTGACGACCAAAACAAAAGCGTATTATCATTTGTATTTATTGAACTATTACACGATAAAAATACCATTCCAATTATCAATACTATTATATATCGTTTAAGTATCATAAAATTTAAAAATTACCAATTGCTAAATTACTTCCTACTTGGATAAATAAACTAATGTAATTCAGTTAATAAATAGTACTATTAGGAATTAATTGAAAATAATTTTACAAATGCTATTGTTCATCAAATAATAACTCGTTATTTCGAATTGATTGTGATGATATTGAAATACAGTGATTTATCATGAAATAATAATCATAAACATAATAATGATCAAATGTTAAAATATATATAATAAGTCTAGCTTTAATTAAAAAATAGTACTTTTACGCAATTGTTTTTTTATAAGGTAATAATTAAACCTCATATGTAAAAATTATATATTCGATATAATAGGTTTTCTGATTTTAAAATAATTATTTGAATCGTATGAAAGTTTTTAAAGAAATAACTCCTTTAACTCAAAATGATGTCTTTGTCATTATTAATTCTGAGAAAATTGGATTTGAATATCCTATTCACTATCATTCAGCTTATGAACTTACCTTAGTTTTGAATAGTTCAGGGAACAGAATAATTGGCGATTCTGTTGAAAAATACAGTTCTAATGACCTTGTATTAATAGGGCCTGAGATATATCATAAATGGGATAATGATGATGTACCTCCTACAAAAAGAAATAATGCACACGTAATAACAATTCAATTTTCGAAGGATCTTTTCAATCAATCCTTATTTTTAAAAGATGATTTTATATCGATAAAAAACCTTTTAAAGGATTCTCAAAGAGGATTAAAATTCACAGGTGATACTTTTAAAATCATAGCTTTAAAAATACATAATCTAGTTACTATTAGTGGATTTAATGCAGTAATTGAGTTTCTTAAGATCTTGCAATTACTTTCTATTTCTAATAACAAAAAATATTTAGCAGGTGAAGGATTTATCTCAATTAATGAATATGAGAAAGGAGATAGGGTAAACAAAATGTATAAATACATTTTAGCTAATTTTAACAATCGTAATTTAAGGATAAATGATTTGGCAGATGAGGCTAATATGAGCCCTTCAGCTTTTGGTCATTTTTTTAAAAAATGTACAAATAAGAGTTTTACCCAATTTGTAGTTGATTTAAGACTAGGTCACGCATCAAAATTATTGATAGATTCAAATCTTTCAATAAGCGAAATTGCATTTATTTCTGGGTTTAATAATATAGCTAATTTTAATAGGTTGTTTAAAAAAAATAAATTTTTTACACCAAAACATTACAGACAAGAATTGATACAAGCTGTTAATTTCAATTGGAGGAAACAACTATCCGCCAATCAGTTTATACCTTCATAAAATTCAATACTATATTTTATTCATTTTAAGATTGATTATCAGGATTTACTCGTAATCTTGTGGCCAAAAAAGCAGCAATTATAAAGAAAATGCCAGCAAATAACATTGCATTAATTGCATTTCCACCTAATAAGTATTTATAAATGGGTCCAAAAGTTAGTGTTTGAATAAACATTGGAATCACAATCATCATATTTAAAATTCCCATGTATACACCTCTTCGATCTTGTGGAATAATTTTCGAAACCATTGTATAAGGAATTCCCATCATAGCGGCCCAACCTATTCCGAATAAAATCATAGGTATCAGTACAAGGTTTGGATCAGATAAATAAGGGATTGAAAATAAAGCTATTGCTGTACCTAGTAAACTCATAGCATAGATTTTTCTACCTCCAAAACGAAGAGTTAATGGTACTAGAGCAAGCGCAATGACCATGGTCACTATATTATATGTCAGACTCATTTTAGCAGCTTGAGAAGCTGCTTCGGAAGTTGAATAGCCCATAGTTAGTTTAAAAAGTGGTGTTGTAAACTGCCAATATATAAAGAGTGCATACCATTGAAATAGGTAAACAGCACCAACTTTCCACATAAACGAAGG
>CAYPHN010000434.1:0-2477 GCA_964410265.1 uncultured Flavobacteriaceae bacterium
TCAGCCGAACCTAAATTTTTTGGCCAAAAATAAATTACAGTAGTACTATTACTCGTTAGCTCGTTGATACTAATATTTTTTCCTTCTAAATTGGATACCATGAGCATAGGTAGTGGTTCTCCTTTTTTTAATTGTTCTTTTTGAAAAATTGATTTTTTTATTTCGGCTACAATTTTTTCATCCGAGCAATTTCTGTAAAAACAATCTTGTAAATTATTAAACTCTTGAACCGATAGGTACTCATTAGATAATGATTTCCACATACTACTGGCCAAAAGTTCATTCTTAAAGCTTTCAATATGTATTTTTTCATTTACCAAATTCATATAGTTCTGCTCTATATTGGTTTTATCTGGAAAATCATTTTTTATTATATAAGCCAAATGGTATAAGTGAATTTTTATAAAGACACTATATGCTGCATAATCAAGTAGGCTTTCGTCATTAAAATTGATATTTTTTCGGTAGTCATAAAAATTTTCACTTAATTCGGGAAATTTTTTTAATTTTAAATAAAACTTGTGATTAAAAGGATAGTATTCTTTGATATAATAATAAGGAAAATAAATTCCAGTTTTGGCAAGTTTTTCAAAAAATGGAGTTGGAGTTTCTCCTTCACTTTCAATTAACTCATTATAAGAGTTTAATTTTTCTTGAATGCCTTTATCAATAATTTTAGAAAACTTTTTTTCTTTGAGTCTATAATTATATTTGAAATTTTTTTCATTTTTTTCTTGACTCAAATACAAATTGATCAAATAATTATTTTTGTTACTTCCTTTTCCACTAAAAATAAGAGATTCATCAAAATCCCATGTGTTTAAATAAATAAGTAAACTGTCTTTTGGTTCTAAATATAAATATTGAAATTCTGCACCATGTCTAAAAATATATAATCCGGTTTTAACAGAATCTAAATTAAACGAAAATCTGTCATGCTCGTTTAGTTTTGCAGAGTCAATAACTTTTTTGTTTTTTAAAATGTAAACAAACTCCCCTTGTGGGTTTTTTATTTTCCCTCCAAAAGTAGTAATATTTTGATTTTCAGAGTTGTTACATCCAAAAAATAGCAGTATCACACCAATAAGAATAACAGTAAATAATGGTGGTAAAGAGTAATGTTTTTTCAAATAATTATCTTTAAGCATGGTAAACAAATGTAAACATATACTTCGGTTAGCTTTGTTAACTTGTTGTTAAAAGTTGATTAGAAAAAGGTTAATTAAGCTATCAATCTAGAGTATATAGTATTTTTTTAACAGTTTAATATGTCAAATATTGTATTAAGGAAAGATTTATATTAAAATTAAAACTTATTTAAGTAAGTTTGCAAAAAAATTAAAAAAAGCATGTTAACAGTATCAAATTTATCAGTGCAATTTGGGAAAAGAGTGTTGTTTGACGAGGTAAATACTAAATTTACTCATGGTAATTGCTATGGTATAATAGGAGCAAATGGATCAGGAAAATCTACCTTTTTAAAAATTTTATCGGGTGATTTTGACCCTACGTCGGGTTCAGTTCATTTAGATAAAGGCAAAAGAATGTCGGTTTTATCACAAGATCACTTTGTATTTGATGATTTTCCGGTTTTAGAAACTGTTTTAATGGGTAATAAACCTTTATTTGATCTTAAAAAAGAATTGGATGCAGTTTATGCAAAACCTAATTTTTCAGAAGAAGATGGTGTAAAAGCTGGTGAATTAGGTGCCGATTTTGAAGAAATGGGTGGTTGGGCTGCTGAAAGTGAAGCTGCAAGCTTATTGTCATCTCTAGGTGTTAAAGATGAATCTCATTTTGTATTAATGAAAGATTTAGATGGTAAATCTAAAGTTCGAGTTTTATTGGCGCAAGCTTTGTTTGGGAATCCAGATTTATTGATAATGGATGAGCCTACCAATGACCTTGATTTTGAAACCATTGATTGGCTTGAGAATTTTTTAGCAAATTACGAGAATACTGTAATTGTTGTTTCGCATGATCGTCACTTTTTAGATGCTGTATGTACCAATATTTCTGATATTGATTTTGGTAAAATCAATCAATATTCGGGTAATTATAGTTTTTGGTATGAGTCCAGCCAACTGGCGGCTAAACAAAAAGCACAGCAAAATAAAAAAGCGGAAGACAAGAAAAAAGAATTGGAAGAGTTTATACGTCGTTTTTCAGCAAATGTTGCAAAATCTAAACAGGCAACAAGTAGAAAAAAAATGATTGAAAAGTTAAATATCACAGATATAAAACCATCAAGTAGAAGATACCCAGCGATTATTTTTAATCAAGAAAGAGAAGCAGGAGATCAGATACTACATGTTGAAAATTTGTCTAAAACCAAAGATGGAGAAGTAGTATTCAAAGATATAAATATTAATTTGTCAAAAGGCGATAAGGTATTTTTATTATCAAAGGCATCAAGAGCAGTAACGGCTTTTTATGAAATTATTTTTGGTAATGATACGGCGGATACAGGAGATTTT
>CAYPHN010000435.1:0-2473 GCA_964410265.1 uncultured Flavobacteriaceae bacterium
CTTCCGCTCCTAATTTGGTATCTCTTACTTCTAAAGAATACTCATCTATATGAATAGATGTAAATATGTCTTCACGTACAACTTTTTCAGAAATAACTATTGCATCCTCAAAGTTATACCCTTTCCATGGCATAAAGGCCACTTTCATATTCCTACCCAATGCCAATTCACCTTTTTCGGTTGCATAACCTTCACATAAAACCTGACCTTTAGTAACAATATCTCCTTTTTTAACAATAGGATGTAAGTTAATGGAAGTACCTTGATTTGTTTTTCTAAACTTAATCAAGTTATAAGTTTTAATCTCAGAGTCAAAACTTACTACTTCTTCAGCTTCTGTACGTTGGTATTTAATTTCAATTCTATCAGAATCCACATAAATTACTTCACCCGGACCTTCTGCATTGATCAATATTCTTGAATCTTCAGCTACTCTTCTTTCTAATCCAGTACCTACAATAGGTGATTCTGGTCTCATTAAAGGCACAGCTTGACGCATCATATTCGATCCCATCAATGCACGATTCGCATCATCGTGTTCTAAGAAAGGAATTAAAGATGCCGATATAGAAGAAATTTGGTTTGGTGAAACATCCATGTAATTTACCTCATTAACAGGTACTACAGGAAAATCACCTTCTTCTCTTACTACAACTTTTTCTAAAACAATATTACCTTTATCATCTAATTCTAAATTAGATTGCGCAATTTTTTTACCTTCTTCTTCTTCTGCACTTAAATAAATTGGATCTTGTTTTATATCAATATGACCTTCTTTAACTTCTCTATAAGGAGTTTCAATAAATCCTAAATTATTCACTTTTGCATATACAGCCAAAGATGAAATCAATCCAATATTTGGACCCTCAGGAGTTTCAATCGGACATAATCTTCCATAATGTGTAAAGTGAACATCACGAACTTCAAATCCGGCTCTCTCACGAGATAAACCTCCAGGTCCTAAAGCTGACAATCTACGTTTGTGCGTAATTTCAGCAAGAGGATTGGTTTGATCCATAAATTGTGATAACTGATTGGTTCCAAAAAATGAATTAATTACCGATGATAATGTTTTGGCATTAATCAAATCAATTGGTGTAAACACCTCATTATCACGAACATTCATTCTTTCACGTATGGTACGAGCCATACGAGATAGACCAACACCAAATTGACCTGCAAGTTGTTCTCCAACTGTTCTTACACGACGATTTGACAGGTGATCAATATCATCAACCTCAGCTTTTGAATTTACCAGGTTAATTAAATTCTTAACAATAGTAATAATATCGATTTTTGTAAGAACTTTTTGTTCTATATCAATATCTAAACCAAGCTTTTTATTCATTCTGTAACGACCAACCTCTCCAAGATTATATCGTTGTTCAGAAAAGAATAATTTATTAATTATACCTTTTGCAGTTTCATAATCTGGCGGTTCTGCATTACGTAACTGACGGTATATATGTTCAACAGCCTCTTTTTCAGAATTTGTTGGATCTTTTTGTAAGGTGTTATGAATAATTGCATAATCACCCGATTCATTATCTAATTTATGTAATAAAATAGTTTTTGCACCTGATTCAATAATTTCATCAATATGCTCTTTTTCTAAAACAGTATCTCTATCTAATACTATTTCATTACGTTCGATAGAAACTACCTCTCCGGTATCTTCATCAACAAAATCTTCAAACCATGTTTTTAAAACTCTGGCTGCTAGCTTTCTATCTAGTACTTTTTTTAATCCACTTTTCGATACTTTTACTTCTTCTGCAAGATCAAATATTTCGAGTATATCTTTATCTCTTTCATAACCAATTGCTCTAAAAAGTGTCGTAACCGGTAATTTTTTCTTTCTATCGATATAAGCGTACATCACTTGATTGATATCGGTAGCAAATTCGATCCAAGATCCTTTAAAAGGAATTACTCTTGCTGAATATAATTTGGTTCCATTTGCATGAAATGACTGTCCAAAAAATACACCTGGTGATCTATGTAATTGTGATACAACAACACGTTCAGCACCATTTATACAAAAAGTACCACTATGTGTCATATAAGGTATAACCCCTAAGTAAACATCTTGAACAATAGTTTCAAAATCCTCATGTTCAGGATCAGTACAATATAATTTCAAACGTGCCTTTAAAGGTACACTATAGGTTAATCCTCTTTCGATACATTCTTGAATTGAATATCTAGGTGGGTCAACAAAATAATCTAAGAATTCTAATACAAAGTTGTTTCTTGTATCTGTAATTGGGAAATTTTCCATGAAAGTTTTATACAAACCTTCATCACTTCTTTCATCAGATTTGGTTTCTAATTGAAAAAAATCCTGAAATGATTCTATTTGAATATCCAGAAAATCAGGATAATTGGTAATCAATTTAGCTGATGCAAAGTTTACTCTTTGGGTTTTTTGTTTCGTTGCCAATGGAGAAAAATTTAAATTAAATTATAAGAA